>JAHFBZ010000077.1:0-8627 GCA_023249725.1 Methanobacteriaceae archaeon | reverse complement strand
TTGCATATAGATGATATGATTTATCAACCTATATACTCATAATATAAATTGATAAAATGCAAATACTAAAAAAATATTCCATCCAACCAAATAATACTCATATCTATGAGTTGGCCTTTCTCCATGAATCATATTCCAATGAAAACGGCCTTAATGAATGTTATGAAAGACTTGAATATTTAGGGGATGCCGTCCTGGATCTAGTGGTATCAGAATTTTTATATAATATGGATTCCACCTTAACTGAAGGTGAATTAACCCGTAAGCGTGCTAATTATGTATGTAAAAAAGCGCTTTACACTTATTCCATGGAACTAGGGCTGGATAATCATGTGAAACTTGGTGTGGGAGAACAGTTGAGCCGAAGGGAAATTGATTCAATTATTGCGGATGTGTTTGAATCATTTATTGGAGCCATGTATCTGGATCAAGGCCTGGATATTGTTAAAAAATTCCTCTCTAAAACAGTGATTCCACATATAGAAAACAAGGACATATTTTTTTATGATTATAAGTCAGAATTAAAGCAATTATGTGATAAGAAAGATTTGAAACTGAGTTATGATCTAATTAAAGAAGAAGGTCGTCCTCATGATAAAGCATTCACTATGGCTGCTATAATTAACAGTAAAAACTACGGATTAAGCAGTGGTGGGAGTAAAAAGGAAGCAGAACAAAATGCTGCTAAGATTGCTTTAGATAAATTTTAAATATTTATTTTTAAAATATTACTCACCTTAATACATAAAGAATTTATCATGGCTTTTAAATGCCATTTATTATTCAAATTCTTCATTTTATATATAAAAATGCCTAAAATTAAAATCAAATTCTTTACTACCCATTTACGCTACTAAAGTCGTGCTTATAATTTTTGTTTTAAAATAATATAGAAATAAATTTATGTTATTAACATCAATATATTATTAATAAAATACATTACAAATTTCACGGAGGTGAAAAAATGGGAGATGTGAAAGAAGTTAAAGCATTGCCAGTAATGTCCTTTGCCTCAATTATATCAGTAATTTCTTTAATTTTGTCATTCATTGCAGGGATCATTTATTTTATTGTTGGATATGCTGCATTGTACAGCGTTAGTACTTATCTTATAGCGTTAGATAGCAATACAACAGCTGTGGTAAACTCAGTTTCTGGTTCTATTGCTTCTATGGGGGCCTTATATCTCATAGTAATTTGGCCTATTACTGCCTTTATTATGACCTTTAGCACCACGCGTAGGTGGCATTAAGCTAGAAATTGAATAAATAAATTCTTTTTTTCTTTTTTAATATTATAACTTAAGTAGAATTATCTTATTTTAAAAAGTTCTTGATTTTCAGGAAATAGTTGAAAAAAATTATTTAAATTTATTTTTATCCACAATTCCATTTAAGGGAACAAAATGAAAAAATATCAATACTAGATATGATAATATGATAATAATGGCCAATCATAAAGTTCTCTCAGCAGAGGATAGTAAAGATTTCGTGAAGACGACTTCTTTTTATGAATTATGTGACATATTAAAAAGTTTAAAAACATCAAAAGGACGATTCGTCCATGTTTTAGGCACACCAGGCACAGGTAAATCCGCTAATATATACCAGGCCATTTCACTATTGGATATTAATGTTTATGATGCTTTTTTGTTCATAGATATTGATTCAAAACCTAATGAAGTATATAAAATATTTTGGAAGACCATTAAAGAGGATATGGGAGCAAAATCCAAAAAAGAAGTTTATAAAAAAGCTTCAGAATATAATTTAGTACTATTTGCCGATCCATTCCTGGATTCGGAATATATTGATCCCCACAAAGTAGGCCTGGGGCTATGGACTGAAAATAACGGGCCTATCACATTTCCATTTTATTTCAGGATATTATATGAATATTGTAAACATTACAAGTACTTAAAAGATGTTAATGTAGTTACCCAGACCTCATGGGTACTAAAATTTCAGGGAGTAAGATATGATATTCTTACTGACTTCCATTTAATATCAAAAATCCTGGTTTTCTTCTTAAAGCTGTTATTTGACGTGGTTGTAGTATCCTATAGCAAAGAAGAAATGATTAAAATTGTGAAAGCAGATTATAATTTTTTGAGTGATGAGGAAATAGATATTTATATTAAAAAATATGGTAATAGGCCTCGGTTCATTTTTGAAGCGTTGGAAAAAGAGTTTAAAGAGGATTAGTAATTATTATTTTATACATCATCTTTTTTTAAATTTATTATCAAAAATTCTCCATGATTTGGCAATATAAGGTTCACATTTATCTAATTCAGTTAATATACACATTTTAATAGTATCTGTTTTTAGTTCTTTTTTTCCTTCAATTTGTTTTTTAATATTATAATAAACTTCCTCAATTATGTCTTCTTTTTCTTCAGGAGTATAACCTGCATCAATGGATGCCTTTTGAAGAGCATTTTTTATTTTTGTAGGCTCATATTGTTCAGTTTCCCCTTTTCTTTTTATTACATGTTCCATTAAATCACCTATCCATTTAGTAGTTTATAATAATTTTATGTCTTATTTCATAAACTTTTTATTGAAAATTTATTTTCTATTTTTAATACCTAAAATTTAAATAATTTTAAATAATTTTAAATAATTTTAAATAATTTTAAATAATTTATTGCTAATTTATTGCTAATTTATTCTTAAAAGCATTATCCACATGGTTAAAACTTAACAGAGTTATTATAAACTTATATAATAGTTTTGAATATATATTCATAGCAGTATATTTGTGGAGGAGGGATGATTTCTGAAAATTATAATAGCATCTAAAGGACAGGATTTAAGCTCCCAAGTGAGCCCCATATTTAGAAGAATCCATGATTTCATAAGTTTCACTTTAGATGACTGTGAAATAAATAATATGATTGCTAACGAAAACCCCGTGCGATCAGAAAATGGGGCTGGAAGCCTGGCATCAAATTATTTAGCAGATAATAAAGTAGACGTGCTAATAACTGGAAAATTAGGAAATGTATCATTCCATGTTTTAAGAAATGCCGGAATAAAAGTTTATAAAAGCATACCTGGAACTGTGGAGAAAAATATCGAAATGTTTAAGGAAGACAAATTGATGGAAATAACTACATTAAAGATGGTTTTCCAAAATAACTCTTCTAATTTAAAGAATTTTAAATTTAAAAATTTACATTAATAAAATTTATATCAAAATTTGGATATATATTCACTCATGTCCAGGCCTAAAAGAATTAGGAAAATAAGGGATGAACCTAAAATTCGTTGTTTTAAACCAGACAGTGATAATATTGGCTCAGATGATCCAATAGAAATCACTCTAGATGAATTTGAATCAATAAGATTAAGAGATTATCACGATATTCAACAAAAAATGTCGGCAGAGATAATGGGTATATCCCAACCAACCTTTCACCGAACATTATCTTCTGCCAGAAAAAAAATAGCTAAGGCCTTAATTGAGGGAAATATGATAATTATCACAGGGGATGAATTCATAACAGAAAAAAATAATTATAAATGCAATGTTTGTGAGTTTGAATGGAATAGTCCTAAAAAATTATATGATAAATGTCCCGATTGTAAATCAGAAGATATTACTCTGACTAAAGAAGAAATAACATCAAAAAATGAAGATAATACCCTAGTTCAGCGAAGATCTTATGGTGGTCCTGGCTTGGGAGCTGGTCCGCCTAAAGTTTGTAAATGTCCAAATTGTGGATATGAATCTCCAAAAACCCGTGCTGTACCATGTAGAAATACTAAATGTCCTGAATGCGAAACACTACTTTTTGGTGCAGACAAATCCTGAATGGTGATAAATTTGCCTTTTATTGAAATAAAGAATATTAATAAATCTTTCAATGACATTAAAACCCTGGAAAACATTAACCTGACCATTGAAGAATGATCAGTAATAGGAATTCTAGGAAAAAGTGGTTCTGGAAAATCCATTTTAATAAATATGCTGCGTGGAATGAAAGGTTACCAGCCAGATTATGGTCAAATAATCTATAATATTGCGTTATGTGAAGATTGCTTAAGGGTAGAACCACCATCCATGGAAAACAAAAAATGCCAATGTGGTGGACAATTTAAAGCAAAAAGTGTTGATTTTTGGAACTGTGAAAGGCCACTATTTGCGGCTATAAGACGCCGAATATCAATCATGCTCCAGCGAACCTTTGCATTATATCAAGACGATACCGTTATAGACAATGTCTTAAAAGCAATTGATGCATAGATGAAGAAAGCATTCCTAAGGCCATAGAACTGATTGAAACAGCCCAGATGACTCACCGAATAACCCATATAGCTCGTTATTTAAGTGGTGGGAAAAAACAAAGAGTTGTTCTAGCCAGGCAAATGGCCAAAGAACCTATGCTATTTTTAGCAGATGAACCAACCGGAACATTAGATCCCCAAACAGCAGAATTATTGCACGAAGCACTTCTAGAAGGCGTAAAAAACACAGGGAAAACTATGGTCGTTTCTTCTCACTGGCCAGAAGTTATGAAAAAACTATCGGATTATGTAATATGGTTAGATAACGGTAAAATAATAGATGATGGAAATCCAGAAACTGTTGTTCAAAGATTCATGGATACCGTACCATTACCGGATAAAAAGACGGACACTAGTATAGGTGAGCCTATTATAAAACTAGATAATGTGAAAAAACATTATTATTCCATTGAAAGAGGAGTAGTTAAGGCCGTGGATGGAGTGGATCTGGTAGTAAATGAAAGTGAAATATATGGTATTGTGGGATTAAGTGGAACCGGTAAAACCACACTCTCTAGAATCCTTTGTGGTCTAACTGAACCTAGCTCAGGAGATATAAATGTTAAACTAGGTGAAAATTGGATTGATATGACTCAAAAGGGACCATTGGGAAGAGGAAGAATCACCCCATACATTGGCCTACTCCACCAAGAATACAGTCTTTATCCACACAAAAATATAATTCAAAACCTTACAGACTCCATTAGTTTGGAATTACCCGCAGAATTTGGTAAAATAAAAGCTCTACATGTTCTCCATGCAGTAGGATTTTCAGAAAATTATGCCCAATCTATGTTAAGAAAGTATCCCGATGAGTTGAGTGGTGGAGAGCGACACCGAGTAGCACTGGCCCAGGTTTTAATTAAAGAACCTAAAATTATTGTGCTTGACGAACCAACCAGTACAATGGACCCTATAACTAGAGTTCAGCTAACAGATTCTATTATTAAAGCAAGAGAAGATTTAAACCAGACATTTCTAATTATATCTCACGATATGGATTTTGTAATTGATGTATGTGATGTAGCTTTCCTAATGAGGGGAGGAAAAATTCTAAAAACTGGCCACCCCCAAGATATTATTAAAGATTAAGCATTAAAGAAAAAGAAAAAATGCTAAAAAATGATTGAATTTTTAATCAATTATAGTTTTAATTTATAAAGGTAGTGATAATATATGTATAAACAATTGTTGGCCTTAATTGCTGTGGGAGGGATTATTTTCGTTTTAATATACAATCCCACCAATAGATTAGAGTAGATTAATGAATTTAAATTATTTTATTTTTATTTTTCCTTAAATTTGTTAGAATCAATACTATTAGAAGAGTTTAGGCTTTAAATTAAAAATTAGCTATGTAAATCAAATTTTTTTATGTTAAAATTAATAATACATTTAAAAAAATATCTACATTAGAATCTTTTTTTGTAGTTTAGTTCTTGGAATTTTATTTTGAATTGTGTGCCGTGGCTATTGTTGATTTCGATTGTTCCATCGATTTGGTTTATTAGGTTGCTGACTATTTGTAGGCCTAAAGAGTTTGATTCATCGATATTAATATCTTTGGGGAATCCTATGCCGTCGTCACTGATTATTATCTCGTAATCATCATATTCTTTTAAAACTATGCTTATGTTTCCACTTAGTTCATTTGGAAAAGCATGCTTCATAGAATTAGTGATTAACTCGTTTACCAGTAACCCGCACGGAACTGCAGTTTCAATACCCATGAAAACATCATCACAATCAAAATTCAAATTCACTTTACCAGATAAATCATAACTCATTAAAAGCTGTTGGGCTAAATTCATTAAATAATCTTTGAAATTGATTTTAGAAAGGTTTTCAGATTGATAAAGCTTTTCATGAATCATGGCCATTGATCTAACACGATCACGGCTCTCAATAAACAACTCTAAGTCTTTATCATCAGAAACATTACCTGATTGTAAATTAAGAAGACTAGAAATAATCTGTAAATTATTCTTAACACGATGATGAATCTCTTTCAACATCATATCCTTCTCAACCAAAGAAGCCTCAATAATCTCCTCTTTATCCTTACGATCTGTAATATCAATTAAAGACATCAAAATACTCTTAGAATGAACAATAACCTCCGACGTAAAAACAAAATATTTTTTATTTCCTTGACGATCAAGCAAAGAAATTTCCTGATTTTTAATTTCTAAACATTCCATTCTTTCTTTGCTTTGATTTTTGATCATTATACAATCATTGATACTTTTTTTATCAGTATCATCAATAAAATCTTTTAAATTTAATTTAGATTCAATTTCATCCTTCCTATAACCTGAAAATTTTTCAAATTCATTATTTGCTAGAAGAATATTCATATTTTTATCTAAAATAATAGTTAATGCACCAGTATTCTCAAAAATTATCCTATATTTATCTTCTGTTTTAATTAAAGCTTCTTTAGCCAATACTTTTTCGTTAATATCCCTCATACTACTAATATGCCTATAAAAAGAATCTTTCATGAAAACAGACTTTTCAATAGATTCGAACCATAAGTAATTTCCATTTTTATTTTTAAAACGATATTTAACTTTATTAATTCCCTTTTTTTCAATACTGTTATTAATAACCTCCTGAAACTTTTTTTTATCATCTGGATGAATATAATCTTGCAATTTTTTTCCAATGAGTTCTTGTGGTTTGTAACCTAAAATCCTTGATGAAGATTCAGTTAAAAATTTTAAAACACCATTTTCATCGGTTTCAGCAATAACACCCATTATATTAGAAGTAACAAACTTTAGTTGTTCTTCTCTTCTTAAGATCAAATTTTTATCATTATTAATCTCTTTTTGAGCTTTTTTTATCTCATTTATAGAAATAAACTGCCTAAAAACTACTAAAACAATAATAGCTCCCACTCCCCAAATTAACCAATCATCGGGGCTTTCAATATAAATTAAAAGGCCATATACTACAATAACTAATAACAAAGGAAAATAAGAAATCCAATTTTTACGTTTTTTAAGACCCCTATAATAATAAATGAAGTCATTTAAATTTAGTCCAATCCGTTTATAATATGATATCCCTGCCAGGGCCATGAATATCCCGGTGGAGGCATAAAAAATCGAGCTGGTCCAATCATAAATCCAACTACCACTAAACCCAGAATAAGCAAATAATATGTCTCCTATTATCTGTGAGAATACTGATAAAGAAAAAAATGCCAGTGGGTTTAATAATGTTTTTTTAGTAATATTGAATAATAAACTCAAAATAACCATTAACATTAAAATGTCAAAAAATATGTATAAAATTGAAAATAGGGCAGAACTTAGATCTGCATTGATTTCTAGAGCAGGTCGTATCACTAAAGACCATAAAATCAATGTGGCCGAAATCATAGCAATTAAAACATCAATAAGCGTTTTATGACTCATTTTAATAGGTCTAAACATTAGCAAAAGGCCTGTAGTGAATAACGGATAAGAAGCGAAAAAGAAAACATCCGCCATAGATGGGTAACTTTGAGTTGTGAAAAAATTATTAAGTATTGAATAGATGATATATGCAAAGGCAAAAAATGATTGACCAATGGCCAAAATTAACCATGGTTTAAAATATTTTTTATCATGTTTTAATGCCCATAATGCAGCATAACCTATGAATAATGATCCAAATATATTAAAAACTACCACTGTAAAATCTAAGGTTAATTTAAAATAATAATCACTATTAATAAAAAATAAGGGCATAATAAAAAATATAACTAAAAAAGTGAAAAAAAGGATTATAATATTTTTAAAGCTGTTTATATTAGATAGATTATTCATAATTTGCAGCCCACCCAAATATAATACATACAAGTATTATATTAAGATAGGATTATTAATAAAATTATCTAATTAATATAAAATTATTATTTTTTTACTTAATTTATGATTAAATAAAAGTAATTAATCATATAATTCAGTTATAGGAAAAAATTAGTTTTTTATATTATTCATCAATTTCTAAATTATATTCGATTTGTACCTAATTTGTACCTAATTGTGAAATAATTACTTTAATATAGGTCAAGAAAAAACTGATTACAGTTTACTAATTAAGATAATAAAGGAGTTATTTAGTTATGAATTATTTAGGGTTAATATTAAAAAATCCATTTAGAAATAAAACCCGGAGCGCCCTGGCCATTGTGGGTATAGCTATTGGTATTGCCACCATTGTGGCTTTAGGACTGGTAACTAGCGGCCTCCAGGCATCAACTGAAACAACATTAAAAGCAGGTTCGGGTGAAATAACTGTTACCAAAACTGGATCTAACAGTTTTCAATCAACCGGAGGCAG
>JAHFBZ010000009.1 GCA_023249725.1 Methanobacteriaceae archaeon | reverse complement strand
AACTTAAAAACCAGCAATCAAAGACTAAACAATTTATTAAAAGATTTTAATAAAATACCACGTGTTTTACAGCGATTCATTAAACAAAAAATCGTACCCGACTATAAAAGACTCACCAACTACATGGAACATCATAAAATACCACGAACATCCAACACAGTAGAAAACTACTACAGACAAACAGAACCAGAACAAATCAAAAAGAAATACAAAACCATAACCGGAATACTCACCTACCTACACCACAAAATGAAAAACTGGACACAAAAACATATAAAAAAATAACAACACCCACAAACTTTACAAACCCAAAAAAAGAAAAAATATATACATTTTGTATTACTAAGAACTTTTTAATGTTGTTTTTTAAAGTTATTTTTTTGTTTTTCATCTTTTTGAGTTTTATATTCGTGTATAAGACCCATAACAATTATAAATCCAGATACTCCAAAAATAATGGAGATATACGAATTATATACCCATATTAAAACCGCGATTAATAGCACAACAAATCCTAAACCAAATGATTTAAAAAAATTATCTTTTTTTTGAGTTTTATATTCATAAATATAGCTTATAAAGAATACTAATCCTACAGATCCCGAGATAACTGACAAAAATGAGCCCCACACTGAAATAGCGATTAAGAACATCATAAAACATATCCCTAATGTTATAAAATCTCTTTTTCTAAGCATTTTTTTCTT
Source organism: Methanobacteriaceae archaeon (assembly GCA_023249725.1). Classification (GTDB taxonomy): domain Archaea; phylum Methanobacteriota; class Methanobacteria; order Methanobacteriales; family Methanobacteriaceae; genus UBA349. The sequence goes on along the minus strand of JAHFBZ010000009.1, from coordinate 39,591 downwards.
CCTTTATTTGATTTATTAAGTGAATACCACTTACAGAAGATATTCTAATGATCTTCCTATATAGGCATATAATCATGGGCTTACTGGAACCAACTACCATAATGGTCACCATTATAACCATCCCATGCAGTACCCCCAATTATTAATGCAGAAGCACCATAATAATATGCTGCACCCGCCGCAGGAGTACCCAGTGCGGTCACCACTACTGTTCCACCAATTACGAGTGCCTTCGGTCCCCAATACTTCACTTTTTCCCAGTTGACATGTTTGTTTCCATTACGAAGATCATTAATTAGGTTCCATGTGTCATTTAGGTTTTTATAAGGTTGAATAACAGAGTTGGTTTGAATAACATATAGTGAACTGCAGCCAATATAAGCACCATAAATATCCACAATTTTAACATCAATACTATTATACCCTTTTTGAACAATACCCGTGATGTCAATAGCTGGGTCACGGCGAACACCACTTGGAGTAGAAAATGTATGACTTATTACCCCAGTTATAGTGATATCTAACCTATCATCAGCATATACTCCACTTTCACGGAAAATATAATTAAAGATTTTTTAAAGATTTAAAATGTCATAAATCAATAAATAGTTCTCAAAATAGCCGACAAACCCAGCAAAAAGACTATAATAGTAATATTAAATCCAGTCATGAAGAATAATCCTTTACTAGTCCTGAGATCCCAGGGCGACACCAAATTAATCACATCAGGGAAAAGTACCAACGTCTGAAACACTAAACCAAAAAAAACTAAAGCAATACCTGCAGTGGCCGAATCCGGCGAATTCAACATGGAAAATCCCCACAAAGTGGATGCTAAACCAATTGAGGCCGAAAAACAAAGATAATGAATTGAATTATACCCTGGCCCGCCGCTCACTAAATTAGGACCTACATAAACAGGATTTCTCGCCGAAGGAATACTATCATCAGTGAAAATATTGCTCCTCATAATCATAATCAGCAAGGGGTAAATGCCTGTGAAGAACAAGCCTACATAAGCTGGAAAATTATTAAAACTAATAACAACCGGATAAAACCAGAATATCATAAATATAGAAACTATAATTAAATAAAGCCAAGCTCGCCCCTCATAAGTATAACAGGCCATATGATTACAATCCAATCTTTTCATTTTAATGCCCAAAATCTCTTCCAGTCTCCTGAATATCGTCACCTCATAAAAAATGAATATGATAGCAATAACAAAAAACCCTAAAACCCCAAAACCGATAAATGTAAGACCAGCAGTTTCACTCATGTTATACCTCTTAAGATTACTAAAATTATTTAGAACACCTAATTTCCCAATAATCCGCCCAAAAACATATTCATAGAATAACTAATTCCAAACGCGCCTAGCATATTTTTAGTTACTTGTGAATAAGAACCACCAATCAGTGAATTCTTAGCAACATATTGACCACCTGTAAATATCACACTGTCCTTCATGATTATAGTAGATGCTTTTGAAATAAAAGTTAATCCCTTAACCGCAGAGTATGCCGGAATCAGAGACGTACCTATAGAAATCCCTGCCTTAATCCATGCATTAGGATTAGTCCAATCATCAAAGACCCCCGCACCATATGCACATAAAGCAACTCCCAAAACTGCTGCCCCACCTACTGCCCATGCAGGAGCAGTTATAACCGCGCCTATAACTGCTGCAGTGATAAGTGCAGATCCAGCAACATCTGCACATAATTGAATAATTTCAGTAGTATTGATATTTTTAGGCTGATTTAAAGCAGAGTTAGACTGAACTAAAATCAATGTACTGCAGCCAATATAAGCACCAAAAATATCACACACTTCCACTTGGATACTATTAAGATCACATGGATTAAGAATACCTGTAATATCCAGAGCAGGGCTCGGATGAACAGCACTCCAATCTGAAAATTGATGAGATATCGATCCATCTGGGCCGGTAATCATTAATAAATCATCAGCATATATCTGAGCATCAGGATTAAGAGAAGATGTAATATAAATCCTCCCTAAACCATTCCAAAAGAAACTAAAGTTCCCTAAATTATCCATTTCATATCTATTAGTTACATGAGCACTATAACCTCCTGAAATAAAGCGAATGAAATTAATACCCTGATAAGCACCGCAGAAGTTATTAACAGTATTAATATCCCTTACAATACCTGTTTCCAGATCAATAACCATGAAATCATTATTATCATATATCGATTTTACTATTATAAAATTGTCCTTCAAAAATGATTCCGTATTATTATTTAAGGATGCATAGAACAAATTCATCGTTACAGAACCAAAAGCCCCATTAGTTGAATATGACTGATAAGATGCATTTCCATATGCCGAATTCATTATTGCGTATTCCATAAGTGAAATCGCATAAGAACATTCATAGTTGAATCCAATTATATTTTCTATTGTACCTACTACAGTCATTCCCATACTATGATCACATTCCAAAGTCAGGTAAGTTTCATAGGCACTTTCACCTACAGAAACTATAACTGGACTGGTACGGCTCCAGGTAACATTATATTGATTTGCCATATTATTTGCATTCTGATCATGTAGATATTCCACCATTAAAGCCGTTAAGAAAGTACCATGAACATTAGACATGACACTACTATTTTGATAATTAGAGTACTGATCCAACCAGTAACCCAAAACATCATTAGTCACATCTGTCGTGGCTATGGCAAAACTTTTCACTCCTTCATATGGAGAACCTTGATAGATTACCTGACTAGACCGGTTAATTACATTCCCTGGAAAAGTCAGATTAACCACATTAGTAGTGTTATTAGGATCTGTCACCGTCAAATTTAAACCAGACACACCATTATAAACCATATTCACCGTCAAATTATCAATAAACTCTTGGCGATGATTCTGGACGAATGTTAATTCTACACTGGTTAAATTATAGGTCGTTGTGATATTATTCCAAAAGGATGTAGTATCTGAAACAAACGGCAGATTCTTATTAGCATCTACAATCGCCGCAAACACAGATGGTGAGTAAGTGCTGTTCCAAGTGGTATAAGCAGCATTATAGAAGTACTTATTCTGCACTACCGTTCCATCCACAATTATCTGTAATTCTTCGGAGAACAGACCATTATTAATCCAGAGAACACTAAGCCAAGTCACCGAGTTATTCAGAGGTATGGTGTAGGTAGTGTTAAGTGTTAGGCCAGTGGCATTATCTATGGCCGTACTATTAACATTTAGCACTGCAAAGCCCGTGGATATCAGTCCCGTCGCAGAAACCGACTGATTATCCAGTGAAGCGGAAACCGTGACATTTTGGGCCTGCGTACTATTCAAATTAAGAATAGTCACTGCTTGGCCCCTAATAGTATATGCTGTGTTAAGAATGGTTCCAAAGTTTGAATTAAAGTTTACCATTGTTCCATCGGGAATAAATCCTTGAGATAAGGTACTTTCACCATGGTTATCCTGGGTTAAATCTGCAGTCACACTGGCATTTCCACCAGAATTAGTGTTTGAAGGAATTAAATTCAAAACCAACCATGGATCATAGGTAACATTTCCACTTACTAGCCACAAATCATTAGAACCTGGATTATTAGTGCCCCACCAATTATTAGTTGCATTTACAGTGCCCATATCATTTCTAAGTCCGTAAGTATTCTGAGTTATCCTGTTGAAGTGGATAGTATCTGTAGAATTATTGGTCCAAATTCCATAGTTATTATTTATCAAGATATTACTGACAATGCTATTATTCGAATTTTCAGAATAAATTCCACTTTCACATCCAGATATTGTATTTCCATAAATGTTATTGGAACTAAAGTTACTTTGGATTCCATTGAAACCATTACAGGTTATAGTATTGTATAATATAGTGTTATTATATGAATTGGATGTAATGATTCCGTGTGTTCCATTTCCAATAATGTTATTCTGGTAGATAGTGCAGTTGTTAGCATTTAAAATGATATTACAATTTATATTCAAACCCTGAATTACTGAATCGCTTCCATTATTATTTATGGTAAAAATATTGCCATTTGGATCTGATGAACCAATTGTCACATTATTTCCAAAAACAGATTTAATTGAGAGTTTTTTATTTACCATAACCGTTTCCACATATGTTCCAGAATATATTTCAATGACATCTCCACCCATGGTTGAGTTAGCATCTACAGCATTCTGAATCAAGGAATAGGTGTTGTTATTACGAGTATTTACTACTGGAAGAGTTAAAATATAAGTTTCACTTTGAATCAATGCCGGATTACACAAACTGTCTACTGCCATGAATTTGAGATTAAAAATATTCCTAGTAGTAAAGTTCATTTGAAGAGTTATAGGTCCAGTATATACTTGACTTGAGATTGTTGGATCGCTGCCATTGGTAGTATAATATATTATTGGATTTTGATCAAGATTATCCAATACAGTCAAATTCACAATTTGAGTAGTATTATAAACACCACCATGAATATTTACATTAACTATTGGAGGAATATTGTCTATTACATAAGTTTGGTTGTATTCCGGGCCCCAATTCATTATAGGGTCAGCGGCAACGTATCTAAGTGTTGTTGTAGTGTTAATTATAATAGAATTTGAATAAACAATTCCAGTTACTCGAGGATCTGAACCATCTAGAGTATAATAGATGGTTGAGTTGCAGTTTGGCTCTATCAGAGTTAAGGTCACATTTTTAGTAGTATTATAAGAACCTCCCACTTGACTAACAGCAACTGTTAGTGGTTTTGTGACATTAGTAATTACAGTTTGATTATTCAAAGTAGCTATAATATTTGCTAGTCCTACAATGGAGGTTCCATGGTTAAATATTACATTTGCCTTTCCACTTCGAGTATATGAGGTACTGTTTATAGTACCTATATTCGTGACGAAAGTTATTGGAATATTATCTGGAATATTTCCTTGAGAAGAAGTATCTTCACCAACATTATTATGAGTCACATCTGCAGTAATTGTGGAACTATTATTCGTACTTGGAGGGCTGGCAGTTATATTTAAAACTAGCCAGGAATTGTATGTTACATTTCCTCCGACCACATAAATATCACTTGGCATGATTGATGAAACTATTGGACCATTATTTGAGCCCCACCAATTATTTGTTGCATTTATGATCCCATTACCAGAATTATACAGCCCATATTTACTATTTCCAATAATTCTGTTGAAATTAATAGTAGCATTAGAGTTAGAAAGGTAAACTCCATACTGGTTACCAATTAAATCATTACTCCGAATTACACCATAACTATTATAAAAGTAAATTCCATACTGATTGTTTTTTGAAGTATTATTAGAAACAATTACACCATTACCAGTTACGTAAACTCCCGTGCCAATATTATTAGTCACATTATTCCCTATGACAGACGCATTAGCACCATTTACATTTATACCATCCTTAATATTACGGGTCACGTTATTTCCAGAAATATTTAAATTAAGGCCTACTGCATTAATTCCATGCCAGTTATTTTGAATAATAGAATTTTGTAATATTTGTATGCTGTTTCCGCGAACATAAATACCATCATAATTCCAACCACTTAGACCTCGATAACCATTATTAGTCACCGTATTATTAGAAACAGTTGAATTATCACCACTACTAATCACAATACCGCCATTACCATTATCAACCACAGTATTATTAATAACTGTTGCATTAGCACCAGTTACACCAATACCATAACCACCATTCTGAACCAAATAATTCAAGAAACCCAAAGCATTAGCACCATTCACACTAATACCCGACCTAGCATTACCCGTAACATTATTCCCAATTACCGTCCCATTAACACCAGTGACACTAATACCATCATAAACCCAACCACTAAAACCACGGAAACCATTATTAGTCACATTATTCCACTTAACAGTCGCATTAGCACCATTAACAACCAAACCAGCATTACCATTACCAGTTACGCAGTTATAGATCACAGTCGCATTAGTCCCTGCTATGTCAATACCGTAACCACCATTATTGTAGATATTGAATCCACTTAGAGTAATGTTGTTTCCACGAACATAAAGTCCGTTTCTACTTATTATCATGAATAACATTATCCGGAGTAATAATTGCATTATTACCTGTTACACTGATACCATCCCAACTCCAACCATTAAAACCACGGTTACCATTATTAGTCACCGTATTATTAGAAACAGTTGAATTATCACCACTAGTAATCACGATACCAGCATTACCATTATCAACCACAGTATTATTAATAACGGTTGCATTAGCACCCGTTACACCAATACCATAACCACCATTCTGAACCAAATAATTCAAGAAAACCAAAGCATTAGCACCATTCACACTAATACCCGACCTACTATTACCCGTAACATTATTCCCAATTACCGTCCCATTAGCACCAGTGACACTAATACCATCCCAACTCCAACCATTAAAACCACGGTTACCATTAAAGGTCACATTATTCCACTTAACAGACGCATTAACACCATTAACAACCAAACCAGCATTACCATTACCAGTTACGCAGTTATAGATCACAGTCGCATTAGTCCCTGCTATGTCAATACCGTAACCACCATTATTATAAACATTAAACCCAGTCAAACAAATGTTATTTCCACGAACATAAAGCCCGTTTCTACTATTATCATGAATAACATTATCCGGAGTAATAATTGCATTATTACCTGTTACACTGATACCATCCCAACTCCAACCATTAAAACCACGGTTACCATTATTAGTCACCGTATTATTAGAAACAGTTGAATTATCACCACTAGTAATCACGATACCAGCATTACCATTATCAACCACAGTATTATTAATAACGGTTGCATTAGCACCCGTTACACCAATACCATAACCACCATTCTGAACCAAATAATTCAAGAAAACCAAAGCATTAGCACCATTCACACTAATACCCGACCTACTATTACCCGTAACATTATTCCCAATTACCGTCCCATTAGCACCAGTGACACTAATACCATCCCAACTCCAACCATTAAAACCACGGTTACCATTAAAGGTCACATTATTCCACTTAACAGACGCATTAACACCATTAACAACCAAACCAGCATTACCATTATTAAACACAATATTGTTAATTACAGTAACATTGGTACCAGCCACATTAACCCCATAACCACCATTATTTGAGATTGTATTTCCAATGATTTGACAGTTATTTGTATTAACATAAATCCCATGAGAACCGGTAGAACCAGTAATTATAAACCCAATAATACTGGATCCATTTCCAGGGGAGTTAATGGTAAAAACAGGTTTTGAAGAATCTAAGGCATTTATAGTTACCCGCCCGCCATTATTAGTCTGCAATTGTAGTTTTTTATTAATAACTACATTTTCATTATAGATATAGTCCGTTCCATTATTATCATTTATAGTCACCGTATCGTTTTCTGAAGCATTATTAATGGCTGACTGAATATTATCTCCAGGATTTACGGTCCAGTTAGCAGCAGATACACCACTTGTAAACAATACCAATATTGCAAAAAAGCTCAATAATATTAAAATGGGTTTTAGATTCTTCATAGTTTACCTCAATACAAATTATTATTATTATAATCATAATATGTAGAAAAAGTAATATTTAATAATTTCCAAAATTATGTTATCAATAGCTTTTTATATAATATATGAATAATATGTAATACTCTAATAAAAATAAAAAGGGTAAAATGACGTAGAAGCAACACAGATAGATTATAATTATCCGAAATTAAAGAAAAATAAATAAAAGATAAAAAGAGATTATAAACTCTTTTTAAGATTCACCAAGGCCAAATCAAGAGCTTCCACCATTTTATCAAATTTAGGCCCAGCTCCTTGAGCAAGGTTAGGTCGGCCTCCACCTCCTCCACCAAGTACTGCTGCAGATTCTTTAATTATTTCATTTATTTTAACACCAACCGCCATGGCCTCTTTAGAGGAAGAACCTGCAATCTTACCTTCCAAATTGCCTAAAATGACCACATCAAATTCTCCATCGGCATCAGTCAAATCCAGGGCCATCTTTTGCATTTCACCCATATCTGCTTCAATCATATCTTTAAGAACCTTTAAATCCCCAATGGTTTCTGATTTTCCGGCCAAGCCTTCGGCTTTTAAGGCAGCCATTTGATCTTTGAGCCGGCTTATTTCATTTTTAAAGGCTTTCCATTCAGAGAAGAATCTATCACAGGTTTTAGGGAGTTGATCAGCATTAACCTTGAAAATATCTGCACTTTCCATTAATAAACCATCATTTTGCTGCATGGATTCCACCGCAGCAGCACCGGCAGAGAAATCTACTCTCTCCACCCCATCCTGAACTCTTTCGGTCTTATTAATCTTAATAATCCCAATATCCCCAGTTCTAATGACATGAGTGCCAGCACAGGCCTGTACATCCACTTCAGGAATCTCAATAACCCTTATAGACGAACCAGGGACTATTCCACCTTGATAAAGAATGAATCCATATTTTTTCTCGGCCTCGGTTCGGTTCATCCAGTTCACATTTAATGAAACGTTTTTCATGACGTATTCGTTGGCCAGAGCTTCAATCTGGTTTATCTCCTCAGGAGTGATACGTTTGTAGTGTGATAAATCTATTCTGGATCTTTTAACACCTTTTTGAGCTCCTGCCTGCCAGATGTGATCTCCCAATATTTTTCGGGCTGATGCCACAATCAGGTGCGTGGCCGTGTGGTTACGGGCCAGAGCAATACGCCTATCCCAATTAATTACACTTTTAATCTCTTTCCCAATAATATCTGAAACTTGTGATAATTCTTTACATTGTTCAGGGTCAATTTTATGTAAAACAACATTATCCAATTTTTCAGCGCGTTTTACATGTATCTGCTCACCATTTATTTCTAAATATCCGATATCCGAAGGTTGGCCTCCTCCTTCGGGATAAAACACGGTTTGATTCAAGATAATGTTCTCTTTATAAAAGCCCAGAACTTTAGATTCAAACTCTATTTGAGATGGATCATCATAGAACAACAGTTTAGTGGCTGTATAATCCAGTTCAACCGGTGCTTTTTCTTCTACTGCCTCTTCTTCGTGTTCATTGGCCACCAGAGTATAAAAATTATCTGGAACATTTACTGGAAATTGGAGGTCCTCTGAAATTTCTTTTATGGTTTCAGGAGGTATTCCTTGAGAATCATAGAGTTGGATAATCATATCCAAAGGCATCTCATCTTTATTTTCATTTTTAAGATGTTTTATACTCTTTTTAACCAGGTTTCTTCCTTTAGAAACAGTTTTGGCATATCTTTTCTCTTCCAGATTGATAATATTGTGAATATGGTCCTGGTGTTTTAAAATCTCAGGATAATGGGAAGCCATGAAATCGGATTGGATATTCATCATATCTGAAAGTGATTCTTTCATTCCCAAATCATGCATAAATCGTATGGTCCTTCGCAAGACTAGCCTGGCCAGATATCCCTCTTTTACATTGGAAGGAATGACCCCATCAGCCAGCATAAAGGCCAGACATCGAGTGTGGTCGGCAACAACATAAATGGCCTCCATTGGTTCAGCAGATTTTTCCAGTTCTTCAACAGTAATTTCTAGACGATCTGCCACCTGTTTTCTAAGGGCTCTTAAATCAGCAAAGGTTTCTATGTCCATCATGCCAGCTATTTTGGCATTTTCAGCCAGAATTCTCTCATCAACATCTACACTAGTAATATCTTTAAGCTGGTTAATAACTGGTTCAAAGCAAGCATCATAAGCTGTAGGAGTTCCTTGAGATATCCACGCGAATCTTTCCAGGCCGTAACCAGTATCTACAATGGTCAATGGTATTTTTTCCTTTTTTCCACCAGGAAGAGTCCGGTATTGAATAAATACTAATGTGGCCAGTTCCACTCCCCGTACACAAATCTCGTAACATGGTCCTGCATTTCCACCGCCTTCCCACCAGGATTCAATAAAGGTTATTTCCGCAGGATTAATTCCAATATGTTTAATAAAATCGTGGCAGTATTTTACGGTCTCATTTTCCCAGTAAACCTGATTATCTGGAGTATTAAATGCATGGTGGCCACCCATGGTGAAACAGGTCATGTGCCGACCGGTTCGACCTACATTGTCCACATCATTGAGCCTTATAGAAGGTTGGGCCACCACTAATGGGTTAGCTGGAGGTTCTACCATTCCAGAAGATACCCATGGCTGGAAATTGTAAATAGATGCTCCTACCAGAAAAACATCATCCCGCCAGCGCTTGGCCAGTACCGGGTAACGCTCAATGGGAGTATGTCCATTTTTCTGGAAAAAATCCTTGAAAGATTTCTGAATTTGATAGAGGTCGTATTTCTTCTTGGTAGCTGGATTTCCAATGAACTCGTATTTATCACAGGGAGCATCCCCACAAGTATTACGATCATGTATTGACCAGAAATCATTTCCACAGGCCACACAAGTGCTTTTTTTGTATCCTAGTTCTTCAAGCTGGTGAGACATAGTAATCAGTTGTAAAATTTGTTATTTCTAAAATTATAAATTTAAATTAGTTATATTAAAACAGGTTATGATTTAAAAAACTTTTTTTAAAATTTAAATTATTATATTAGATTTATATTATAGTTTAAAAAACTTTTTTATTAATTTTAATAGTTTAATGACTATACTTAATGAGTTATGAAAATTAATGAATAAATCTTTTATTTTTGATTTAATTTAAGACTATAAAATTTTTAAAATTTTAAAACATACTGAAAATAACATTAAAAGTCGTATGATTTAAAATAGATTATTAAAATGAATCTTTAAAAGCAGTAAAATAAAAATTAATGGTTAAACTAAGCATTTAATCCCTATAGATAATATTAAAATATATGAATTAAATTTGTTCAATTAAAGCTAATTGAATTTGATTAAAAGAAAAATAAAAAAAGAAAAGAAGAATTATCCGAAGAGAGCACCTAATCCAGCGGCAGCTTCTTCTTCTTGTTCTTCTTCGTCTTCTTCCTCTTCCTCTTCTTCAGCAGCGGCTTCAGCTACAGGAGCTGCGGCTACAGGAGCTGCGGCAGCTACGGCGGTTTTTTCCATAGCTTCTTCAATGTCCACATCTTCTAGAGCTGCAATTAAAGCTTTAATTCTAGCGTCGTCAGCTTCTGCTCCAGCAGATTCTAAGACCTTTTTAACATTTTCTTCATTAATTTCTTCACCAGTGGTGTGCAATAACATTGCTGCGTATATGTATTCCATTTGATCACCTCAAATTTCTCTTATCAAATTTATTACTAAATCAGCTAATTTTAGCTATTTAGTTTAAACCATACAGATGGTATTTTTAATTAAATATTAATTAATTTTGGCTAATTAATTAGTAATTTTAAACATTCAGAACTATCCGAAAAGAGCTCCGAGCCCAGCTGCTGCGTCCTCTTGTTCCTCTTCCTCTTCTTCTTCCTCATCAGGCTCTTCTTCTTTCTTTTCTTCAGCAACTGGTGCTTGAGTAGCACTTGCTGCAAGTTTTTCAAGAAGTTCTTCATCGACAGCACTGGAATCTTGTTCAGATAATGCAGTTGCTAAAGCAAGCATTTGAGCATAAGCTTTGGCCAGTAACATGTCAGAAGTTTTAGATGTGAGCACAGATGCGTTGAATGCGAGGTTGATGGATTGAGTTGCTGCTTTCTGGATGATAACAGGAGTAGACTCTTTGTTGTAAATAACCGCATTTACAGACAAGTTTAATGCCTGAGAAAAGGCCTTTTGAACATCTGAAAGGGTTTTTTCTTCATCGATAGTCAATAAATCAGCAGTGTAGACGGTTTCGTCTTCATAAGCTGCTTTAAGATCTATTCCTACTTCCATAGGATGTATGTCCAAACGGGTCAAAATACCAGCCACTTTAGCTGAAACTTCTTCTCCAGCTTTAACTACTACTTGATCCTTTTGTACAACAATTTTACCCTTTTCAATCTTTGCTGGAATGCCTACCTGTTGTAATTCACCTAGAATAGGACCTGGTGGAAAACCAGTGTCTCCCTTAGGAACTACTATGTCCTCATTAGCAATAGCACCGGCCTTTGCAGGAGCGGATGTTTTATTACTTTCTAAGATTTTAAATAGCTTAAAAGGGTTCATGTTGGTGAACACTAATGCAGGTTGACCATCCATGTGATCTGCAAGAGCATTAATGCTTCCTTTTTTGTCGGAATCATCCAGGGCCAGACTAATCAGGGTTTTCTTGGACATTCGAATGGTGGCGTTATCCCTTAGGGTCTGCCGCATTTTTTGCAGCTGACGGGCAGGAATATCTGATAAGTTGGCGATTCCCACCACTTCAAAACTGTTGATCAGTTCTTTAAGGTCATTTACCTCATCCTTTTTCCATTCAGCCACGTGAGCCATTTTAAACCACCCTCACTACTGGACCCATGGTTGTTTTAATATACATGGATTTTATCTGATTTCTTCCTTTCTCTAGTTTACGGTCAAGAATGCTGAGAACTGCTTCGATGTTGTCTGCAATCAATTCTTCATCCATGTCCTGTGTTCCCACCAAAGTTTGAATTACAGGTTGGTCTTTGATTTTGACTTTCACAGTACTTTGTAGCCTAGTTATAATAGGTTCTGGCTTTGCTGATGCAGGTACTGGTTGAGGCATTTTTTTCCGAGGCCCTAATACAGGTCCCAGGAATCTACCTACCAGCGGCATCATGTCCGCCTGAGCTACAAAGAAATTGTGTCGATTAGCAAGCTTTTTGGCTTCTTTCCGGTCTTTACCCAGATCTTCCAATCCAGTTTTAGTGATTACTAAATCTGCACCGGCCTTTTCAGCTTGAACAGCCAGTTCACCATCTGCGATAAAAGCGATTTTAACCTCTTTTCCGCGTCCATTTGGTAGAGAGACTACTTCGTCAAACCTATTTTCAGGTTTATTGACGTCCAAATCCTTGATGTTTATAACAACATCAATGGATTGTGTGAAGTTTCTCGGCTTGGTCTGTTCTTTAGCCTTCTTCACCGCTTCCAATATCTCTTGTTTCATATAAATCCTCCATGAACTTTTAAATAAAAAAGTTCACTATTTTGGATATTTAGGTTTTAGGTGATCAATCGTAATTAATCACGTAAATGTAATTTGTGAATTAGACATTTATAATAATCATATTTAACCTATTTGGTAAATTGATTAAATTGATAAATGTCTACAACTTAAGATTTAACTTAAGCTAATAAAATGTCGTCGTAAGTACCCTGATCTACTTCTTTTTGAGCTTCGCGCGGATCTTTACCATCAACAGTTATGCCCATACTTACACAAGTACCCATAACTTCTTTAGCTCCATGTTTGTAGTCATTGGCCAAAAGAGTATCAAATTTCATTCTAGCAACTTTCAGGGCCTGTTCAACAGACAGGTCAGCCACTTTATCCATTCCAGGATCTTGGGAGCCTTTTTCAATATTTAACTCATCCATGATCAGTGCAGTGGTTGGTGGAGTTCCAATTTCAATTTCAAATTCTTTAGTAGAACTATCTACAATGATTTTTACAGGTACTTTCATTCCTGCAAAATCAGAAGTTTTGTTATTTATTTGTTCTACTACTTGCATCATATTAATTCCTAACGGACCAATCGCAGGACCTAATGGTGGACCTGGAGTGGCTTTTCCGCCTTCTATGAGAATCTCAACGGTATCTTTAGCCATTAGTCAGCCTCCTTTTGTATTATTCTAATTTGATCAGCTTTAACGGTTACTGGGATAGGTACTGCGGCCTCAATAAGTTCAAGAACCACTTCTTCCCTGGATTCATCAATACGAACCACTTTTGCCTTTTCTCCTTTGAAAGGGCCAGATATAAGTTCTACAATACTACCTTTCTTTATGGAAGCAATTATTGGTTCTGGTTTTAAGAATCTTCTTACCTCTTCAAATGTGATGGCATTTTTGCCTTCAACAATACCTCGCAAATGAGGTACTTTTATTGCAGGATTTTGCATGTCTATTTTAGAGGAAGACTCCACTAAAACATAACCTTTCAATGATTCAGGGACTAAAATAGCGTTAACCTCAATACCACTATTTTTTACCTTTCTAGCCAGCAATCTAGCCACGTTTTTCTCTTGACCTACCGAGGTCTTGAGAGCATATATGGAGTTTATACTATCTTCCATTAAACACACAACCTTATAAATATAATTCCATTTAGGTTCATTTGAATCTGAATCATGAAAACATGATATTAAAAAATATCAAGAAATAGTAATTATAAATTATCTATTCTATTACTTGTTTAACAAGCAGACACCAATGAATATAAACAGATATCACTAGATTCAAATTTTATTGTTCGAAATATTATTTTTTTAATTAATATAAATTTTAACTAATGAACTATAATAACTTAAATTAATTTCTAACCATCGGCTTAATAATAATCTAATCAATTATAATAATTCTAATAATTGATTTTTATATTTGTTATATCATCTTTTTATTTATTCACCAAATATAGAGGAGGAAATATTTATTATAAAACCTATAACACCGATGATTATAATTCCTAACCCTGTTATTTTAGCAACATTAATAAATTCTGTTCTATCTGGTTTTTTAGATACATGCAGTACTCTTTGACATTGTTTTAGAAAACTTATAGTAGATTCTTTATAACTCATGAAAATCCCTACTAATTAACCCTATTAATTAAATGCTAAAAATAAGGAATAAAAAATATTTTTACAGATGGTATAGTACTTATCCTCAAGGATTTATAAAGCTTTCCTTTTCGGACATTTATACTAAAAGCTAAAGTTTATGGTTGGGGGGATAAGAGGGGTAGTAAATACAATATAACAATATAATAACTTTAATTAAGTGTAAATAACCACCATACCATCTAAATTTAATTTAATGACTGCATGCTCCACTAATATCTACAATTAAGAATTTTAATACTTAAATTTGTAGATTACCCAATTTAGACAAGTAGATATCTGTTCAGACCTAATACTTTAATATTTATTATAATCCATACCAGATCGACCTGGATCTTAGATTCTAGAAAAGATACTATGGCTTAAAATACGCCATCAATAAATTCTTCTAGAGCAGATTCTTTAACAGTTTCTCTTTCTCTTTCTTCTACATATTCCCTTTCAGTTGGTGTGCCGAAAATATGAGGAGATTTTACCCCTGCAACCACAATAGTGGTTCTAATAACATTTTCCAGATCTTCCTGAATCTGTGCACCCCAAATAATATTTGCATCAGGATCCAGTTCATCAGCTACTATCTGTACGATCTTTTCAGCTTCATTTAAGGTCAGATCAGAACTTCCAGATATGTTTATAAGTGCACCTTGAGCATTAGAAATATCCAGATCAAGTAATGGGCTGTTTAAAGCTTCATGAACTGATTCTAAAGCTCGGTCTCCCGATTCGGATTCTCCCATACCAATCATGGCCATACCAGATCCTTTCATAATACTTCTAATATCAGCAAAGTCTAGGCTTACCAAACCCGGCCGGGTGATTAATTCTGTGATTCCCAATACAGCGCGACCTAAAAGCTCATCAGCAACCATAAATGCCTTATTTAAAGGCAAATTAGGTGCTACTTCCAGAAGTTTGTCATTAGGAATTACTATTACTGTATCTGCTGCACTTTGAAGTTTTTCTAAACCTTTTTCAGCATTTTCTCTTCTTCTTAATCCTTCTGCACTAAACGGCATAGTAGCTACAGCAATGGTTAAAGCACCTGCTTTTTTGGCCAGTTTGGATATAACTGGTGCTGAACCAGTTCCAGTTCCGCCTCCAAGACCACAAGTTACAAACACCATGTCTGCACCATCTAATTCTTCCCTTATATCGTCTTCACTTTCTTCGGCACACTCTTCTCCGACATCAGGCACACCACCGGCCCCCAAACCGCCGCATGTCTTCCTTCCGAGAAGTATTTTACGATGAGATTCGCTATAAAACAAATCTTGAGCATCAGTATTTACCGCCAGAGTTTCGGCCCCTTCAATACCAATCTCAGTTAAACGAGATATGGTATTATTACCAGCACCACCGGCACCAACCACATATATCTTGGCCCGACTCTGTTCAATAATACTTCTGAGGTCTTCGTCAATTTCCGTGTCCACTCGTGTAGGACGTTGCTTATCTATTCTCTTTTCAGATTCCTTTATGGCATCGTTTATGAATTTCACTTACTACCCCCACATCAATCTATGGAATGTGTTATTGTATTAACTTATATTTAAAAGCAACGTTTATTCGGTAACAATACCCCACACTAGTTACCATTTTTGACCCTTGAGGATGTAGTCAAATGTTGCTTGTCACACCAACTTTATAGAATTTTATTGAGGTTTAGAAATTAATCTTTGGTCAATTAAAAGTTCAAATTTACCATAAGACAATTGATAAAAATCAAAAATTGTTAAGGTCGTGGCATGGCTATTATTTCATGTATTCTCAAATCAAAAATACTATTCATATGGGCTGGAGTTAAAACAACAGCTGCATCGGCTCCACAAGCTGTTCCTCCCACGGCAATTATCTCTTGGTCCATTGGAATAATTCCTCCATCCGCAGCCATGATGCTTATTTCTACACAGACTTTTACACCCTGAGAAATCATCCTAAATGTTGCAGCAATGATTTCTACAGGGGTGACACCACCAAACTTGTTGGAAATTCCCCTGCCAACCCCACTTAAAGCATGCGAACTGGTGTAAGTATGAATATCCTTTTCATTAAGTTTTTTTTCAATTTCAGGATCTATCTCTAACTGCCCTTTCTCTTTAAACCCGGCATGATGAGTAACACTCACAATTGTTACATCATCTATTTTTTCTGCAATTTTAAGAGCCGTTTTACCAGAAACTGATGCTACAAGAATAGTTTTAATACCTAATCCTTCCTTTCTGGCTTTAACTAATTCTATTAATTCATCAGTATTATTTTCCCCCGGATTTTCAAAATAATGAATGGTTTTTTGCATTTTTTCACCTTTAAGAGATTATTTGGAATTTTAATAATAGTTAAGGATATATATTAGAAATTATAACTCTAGGAATAATTTAAGATATTAAATTTAAATGTAAATTTATAGTAAATTTATACTCATTTAATTATAATTAATAATTAAGAATAATTGCATAATATATAATTGCATAATATATAATTGCATAATATATAATTGCATAATATATTATATTTTAAACCCCAAATTATATTAATATAATTAAAGATGATTTTTCAATTAAAAGAATTATTGATGAATCAGTTGAGATATAGTAAAATGAAAATTGAATAATGTATAATAACTTATAATTTCATTTTATTATTGATTAATACTCATCTAATTTTTAAATTATAAAACGTGATATAATGAATGCATTCAAATTTTTAGCACCATTTAGACTTGATAAACCTCGTAACGAAGGTATTACTATGGTATTAGATAAAGGACTGGGTCTAAAAACAGCAGAAGACTTAATGGAGATATCTGGAAATTATGTTGATTTCCTGAAATTTGGATGGGGAACTTTGTCCATCCATAATAAAAAGACTATCCAAAATAAAATCGACATGTATGATTCTTATGGAGTAGATGCTTATCCTGGAGGAACCCTTTTTGAACTGGCCTATGTACAAAAAAAGATTCCAGAATACTTTGAAGAAGCTTCAGGTCTTGGTTTTAAAGCATTAGAAATATCAGATGGCTCCATTGATCTTCCTTTAGAAGAAAGATTATCATATATTTCTGAAGCTAAAGATAAAGGTTTTAAAGTAATTTCCGAAGTGGGAAAGAAAGATCCCGATGAAGATCTAAAATTAACACTTGAAGACAGAGTTAATCTAATAAAAATGGATTTAGAATCAGGTTCATCCAATGTATTGATTGAAGCTCGAGAAAGCGGGCAAAATATTGGTATATTTGATAAAAATGGAAATGTAAAGGAAGATGAAGTGGATTATTTATTGAATAATCTTCCTTCAGAAAAACTAATTTGGGAAGCGCCTCAAAAAAGTCAGCAAGTTTATTTCATATTAAAAATCGGTTCTGAGGTTAACTTAGGAAATATCCCTCCTGAAGAGATAACATCACTAGAAACCATGCGCAGAGGCCTTAGGGGAGATACCTTAGGAAAAGTGAATCTTTAACTGTAAAATCGGGAATGATATAACCTATTTAATACCTAGTCAAAGAAATTAATTAATATATTTAAATTATTTTCTATTTTTCAAAATTTTCCATTATTCAATAATAACTATTATCTATATAATCCATTAAATTAGGGCAATTATCAAATGATAAATAATGATAAATCCAAGAAATCTTTTAAAAAAGAAGATTTATCAAAACTTCTTCCAAGTAAAAACTGTGGAATGTGTGGATATGCTCGATGCGATGAATTTGCAGGAGCCTTGCTGAAAAAACACACTAATGTTGAGAAATGTCGCGTGATTTACTATAAAATGTTTGAAGAAAACCTTAAAGAACTTGAATCAATTTTAGAAGAAGAAGAAGAAGAAGAAGGAAAAAAAGAGAAAATTAATTCTAAAAAAGGGAAAGCCTTGGCCTTCTAAAAATGTTAAAAAAATTTGGAATGATGAAATTATCCCAAATTCTATATTAACTTCAAGTCATTTTAGAAAATTTTAAAAATGAATTAAATAAGCTAAATAGGATTGATTAACAGTTGAGTAAAAATAATTCCAATTCAATTAATGGTAAAAAATATATTGCAAAGCCAGTGCAGACGAATTACATACGTCCTAATCAAAGCCTGGACATTATTATTGAAACAGCTGGGCCTTTTTTAGAGAATCATGATTTTTTAGTCATATCTGAAACACCAGTATCCATTTCACAGGGTCGTTTAGTTGATGAATCTAATTTCAAGCCTTCTTTGAAGGCCATATTTTTAGCGGATGTGTGGTCCAAATACATATGGGGTTATTTTTTGGGTCCTCTTCTTAGAATCAAAAATAGAACCATTAAAAACCTTAGAAAACTGCCCTCCGAATCAAGATCACACAAAGAAGTCGTTTTAAAATATTATGGTCTTAAACATGCTTTAAAACCAGCATCTGAAGCAGGAATAGATTTAAGTAATGTTCCTGGAGCAATGGTTTCACTTTTACCATCCCATCCAGAACAAGTAGCCCGAGAATTATCAGTACAAATAAAAAAAAAATGGAGAAAAGACGTTTTAGTGATGATTATTGATACAGATGTTACTTATCAATTAGCTGGGAAAAAATTTACTTGTTTACCTATTGCCCTAGATGGAATTAAGTCAAATACTGGGATTTTTGGATATTTAATGGGTAGATTTGGTAAAATTGTAGGGCCTACACCATTAGGAGCTTCTTCTAAAATATCAGTTCAAAAAGCACTGGAAATTGCCACTATTGCTGAAAATTATCAAAAATCATTAGAAGGACATTTAGAAACGGTTTATAGCATGAAAAATGAATTTGAAGAAGATATTAATCATATTACTATAGATATGTTAGATTCTATTACACATACTCCTGCAGTAATTGTTAAAAAGTGTGATATTAGTGGAAAAAGTAGAGATGCTTAATGAAATACAAAGGATCTTGTTACTAAGAGACAATATTGTTCTTGAAAAAATTTAAATAGCATAAGTTATAATAATAAATATATGCCTATGTTTAGGCATACAGTCGCACTTTTGATATTAATTGCAGAATATTTTTGTTCCTAACTAAATTTGTTAAAAATGTAGGGGCTTTATTTCTATAAAATTTTCATTGTGCCCGTATTGACCATTACATGACATTAGAATCTCAATTTTTACTAATTAAGCTGTAATTTGATAACATTACTGTAATTAAATAAACGATTACCAGAATTAAAAATTCAATATAACATCGTATTATATCTGTTTGGTCCTTAGGAGGAACTTGTAAAATGATGAAAGATCCGCTAGTTCAAGAGCTGCTTTATGAAGTCATCAACGAAGAAGAAGAAGGTAGTATAAATATTATCGAGTGCTTAATTGAAGGCAAGGTAACTGATGAAGAAATTGCTGAATATACTGAATTAAGACTAAATATAGTCCGGAGAGTTCTTTACAAACTTTACGATGCAGGTTTAGCAAGTTACAAAAGAAGTAAGGACCCAGAAACACAATGGTATACTTACACTTGGAAATTTGAAACAGAACGCGTTGAAGAAATGATAAAGCGTAAGCATGACGAGATAGTTACTAATCTAAAATCAATACTGGAATACGAAGAAAATAATATGTTCTTTGTATGTAAAACCAGCGATTGCAGATGCACTTTTGATGAAGCATCTGAAAATGGATTTATTTGTCCAAAATGTGACGGAGAGATGGAATTTGTGGATAATGCTCCCATTATAGAACAAATCAAAGAAGAACTCCATCTTTATGATGGACATGAAGTAGATTTTGGGGCTGAAAATTCCTAATAATCCTTTAATTCTAATTTTAGAATTCATTAATTAACTTATTTTAAATTAGCATATAATAATTAATTACCATTATTCACTATTATTATTCGTATCACATTCATTCAAATAGTTGTTTTTTACACTTAAAAGATTTATATTTCTTATTCACATTGTGTATTTTTATATTAATTGTGTATTTTTTAATAAATTAAGAATATAATAATAAATATGCTATACTTAAATTAATTAATAAATTGGATTAAAGTCAATAGTAAAAAAATAAGCTTTTAAGGTGAATATTTGAGTATAAATCTATTAAAAGAAATGAATTGTCCGAAATGGGTAATTCCGCATTCTCAAGCGGTTAATTTAAAATCAATTTCACTATCTGAAAATTTATCAAAAGAATTTGATATAGATAAGGAACTTGTGAAAAAAGGGGCATTGCTGCATGATATTGGCCGTTGTATGACCGATGGAATATATCACGCGGTTCTTGGTGCGGAAATTTTAAAATCAGAAGGGTATCCTTTAGAAGTTAGTAAAATTGTAGAAAGGCACATTGGGGCAGGTATTCCAAAAAAAGAGGCCATTAAAATGGGTTTACCTCCTAAAGATTTTATTCCTCACACCTTAGAAGAAAAAATTGTGGCCCATGCCGATAATCTCCTACATGGCGATCAAGAAGTTGATATAGATTTCGTAATTAAAAAGTGGTCATCCAGAATGGGAAAAGAACATCCATCCATTGAAAGACTAATAAAATTACATAAAGAAATTGTGTACCCCTCAAGCAATTAATTATTTTTTGAATAAATTTTTTTGAATTAATTTCAGTTTATCTTGTTATTATTATTTTATTAATCTATCTAAGCTTTTTTGAGCATTTTTTGTAAATTTATATTTTTATACTGCTCAAATTAATAATTTAACATATATATTCATTAAAAATTTAAAAAAATTGTTTAAATCTTTTATTATGGAAAATTAGGAATTGATTATAATAATTCGATTTATAATATAAATTCTAAAAGAATCATAATATATTTATACATTTTATCAAGAGGGGATTTAATGGTTAAATATCAATGTACAGTTTGCAATTACATTTATGATGATGAAATAAAAGAAATTCCATTTTCAGAACTTCCAGAAGACTGGAGATGCCCTGTTTGTAATGCTTCCCAGAAATCGTTTGAATTATTATCCCTGGATTCTGAAAATGACATTAATAAAGAAAGTATTTCAGAAGATATGGATTTAGGGCATTCCACTGTATCCCATGTAATGGTAAATCAAATGGCAGAATGGGGCGTAGAATATGTATTTGGAATTCCTGGAACCTCATCTTTAGGTGTTCTTCAAGGTATTAAAGACTCTGACTCTTTAAAATATTATCAGGTTCGGCACGAACAAACTGCAGCATTTATGGCATCAGCTTATGGAAAATTAACTGGAAAAGTAGCTGCTTGTCTTACTGTAGCCGGTCCAGGGGCCACTAATCTCAGCACGGGACTTTATGATGCAAAACTTGACCATTCTCCGGTTCTGGCAATAACTGGGCAGGTGAAAAGACAGCTTATAGGACCTGGTTCTTTTCAGGAAATTGACCAGCACTCATTTTTTGAGCCAGTTTCTGTTTTTAATAAGCCAATTATTCACAAAGATCAGACCACATTGTTAACTACGCTGGCTATTAAAGAGGCTTTAATAAAAAAAGGAGTTTCCCATATTTCAATTCCCAATGACGTGCAGAAACAGAAATATGAGACGAAACTAATTCCTTTAAATGGCAAAATCCCCCAAACAAATCTTTCCCCAGCAAATGAATTAGTGGAAGAGGCTGCTGAAACAATAAATTCCGCTCAAAGGCCCGTGATTATTGCTGGTTTTGGAGCAATGGACCAGGGTGATATTTTATTAGAAATGGCTAAAAAAATAACCTCACCCATAGTTACCACTTTCCGAGGGAAAGGGGTGGTTGATGAAGATGAAGAACTATGTGTGGGTGGTCATGGGACTATTGGATCCAGTTCTGCATCTCAATTAGTAAAAAACTCCGATCTATTAATTGTAATTGGTTCTTCATATTCGGACATGACACAAATCCCCCCTAAAAGAACCATACAAATAGATAAAGACCCCATGATGATTGGGAGAAAACATTCGGTAGAAGTAGGCCTTTTAGGAGATAGTTCTGTTATTTTACCCGCGCTGCTTGATAAATTAGTTTTTCAGAATCGTTTAGAATATAAAGAAGAAATTAAATTATTAAAATCGGAATGGTCTAATCTCATTAAAGATGAAATTGACTCTTCAAAAAGCCCTATTCGGCCACAATATATCATGAAAGTTTTGAATGATAAATTAAGCCATGACGGAATAATCACGCTGGATGTTGGGGAAAATGCATGGTGGTTTGGCCGTAACTTCCAGATGAAAAAAAGTCAGAAAATGGCAATGTCTGGCTCCTTAGCTACCATGGGTTTTGGACTTCCTGCAGCTCTGTCGGCCCAAATTGCATATCCTGAAAAGGAAGTAGTTTGTATAACTGGAGATGGTGGATTTTCAATGGTAATGGCTGATTTTTTAACTGCAGTCAAATATAATCTGCCCATTAAAGTGTTTTTATTAAATAATAACCAATTAGGAATGATTCAACAAGAACAAAAAGTCGAAGGCTATCCCAATTGGCAGACCGAACTGCTAAACTGCAATTTTGCATCATTTGCTGAAATTTGCGGTGGAGTAGGAATAAAAGTCACCAGTCCTGACGAACTTCCACAAAAAGTTGAAGAAGCCCTTGGATTAGATTTGCCAACAATTGTAGATATTCAGACCGACCCCCGAAGATTTATCTAATCCTATTAGTAAGAAAATGTATTTTAAAGTATTATTTAATTATTTTAGTTATTATTAACAAATTTAAACAATATTATGGTTCAATAATAATTTTTTAATGTTATTTAGAAGGATTATAATGTTTTCAAGTAAATAAAAAATCCTAGGAGATCTAAAATGATTCAGGTACCCGACACTGAAGAAAATAGAATTAAGTGTCTCTGTAAAAAATGCCCTAGTTACCCACATAAATGTCCTGGAGAGAGTTTATATTGTTCTAGGGGCAGCAGCCTTCTGGAAATCCGTGAAGCAGGGTGTCTATGCAAATCTTGCTCAGTATATTTTGAGTATGATTTAAGAGGACATTATTTCTGTGATAAGGAGTTTTTAGGAGACGCTTTTGTTCTAATGAGGAAAAAGAAAAACGAGGAAGACCCTGTTTCTTATCAAAAAATGGTAGACATAAAAACTATGGCCGAAACTGGAAAAAGTGTGGTTCGTTCCATGGGATCTCCTAAAAAGATGCCATTTTCTTTTGATGATTTCCATTTTATTCCAGCTCAGATTAGCAAAATACCACTTAACAAAAAACAG
This sequence comes from Methanobacteriaceae archaeon, assembly GCA_023249725.1. Classification (GTDB taxonomy): domain Archaea; phylum Methanobacteriota; class Methanobacteria; order Methanobacteriales; family Methanobacteriaceae; genus UBA349. Next base: position 15,665 of record JAHFBZ010000009.1, on the reverse strand, counting down.
AATGTTAAAATAAATATTTCAATTGGTTCAAAGGCCAAAAAACCCCTTCATCTTAGTTCTCCCATATTAATTTCTGGTATGAGTTATGGTGCTGTTTCTGGAAAAACCAGGACAGTGATTTCACATGCTGCTAAAAATCTTAATATCGGATTTAATTCTGGAGAAGGAGGTGTCACCAAAGAAGAAATGGAAGTGGCATCTTCACAATTAATAGTCCAATATTCAACTGGACGTTTTGGTTTGACTGAAAAAATATTAAAAAAAGCTTCAGCGGTTGAAATAAGATTTGGGCAGGGAGCATATCCTGGGAAAGGTAGTTACTTACCATCAGACAAAATTAATCCTGAAGTGGCCCAAGTAAGAAACCTTAAAAAAGGTGAAGGAGCTTATTCACCAGCACATCATCCAGACATGGAAACTCCAGTTGAAATTAAGGATAAGATTAAATGGATTAAAAAAATAACTCATGGAGTTCCCGTCGGGGCCAAAATTGGTTGTGGGAATATCGAAGACGATATAAAAATTCTATTTGAAGCTGGAGTCGATTTTATATCTATTGATGGTTTTGGGGGAGGTACCGGAGGTACTGATGCTTTTGTAAGGGAAAATGTGGGTTTACCACTTATTGCTGCATTGCCCAGAGCTGCACATATTTTAAATAAACTGGAAAATCAAGGAGAAAATTCAAACCAAGAAATCATAGCCAAAAATAAAGTTACTTTAATTGCCGGAGGAGGCTTAAGAACCTCAGCAGACATGGCCAAATGCTTAGCATTAGGGGCTGATGCAGTATACTTAGGAACTGCTGCTTTAATTGCCATAAACTGCCAGCAGCACAGGATATGTCACACCGGGAAGTGTCCCACAGGCATAACTACCCATAAATCCAAACTTTTGGAAGAATTAAACGTTCCAGAAAGTATTCAAAAGCTTGAAAACTTCATAAAATTATCAAATGAAGAAATTGTAGAATTTATTCGTATAATTGGCAAAAATGATATTCATAAACTCAATAAAGATGACTTAATATCTTTAAACAATGAACTTTCAAAATTGGCCCATGTTAAATGGTTAATTTAATAATTTTGAAATAAATATTTCAAATACATGAATAAAAGTAGAATAATAATTAAGCATAATGAAAAATAAATAAGAATTAATTAACAATAATTGAAATAACTAAATTATAAGTTCTTATTAGAAGATGATTTAAAATGAAAGTTCTATGTTCCAGTGAAGAGTCACTTTACAGGCCTGAGGCCGTTAGATGGAGAAATAGAATGGGTTTATTAAAACCTCTGGGAGAAGCTGTAGTTATTCTCCCCTGCAGTATGAGAAAACCTTATTCCAACTCCAAATCCCATCAAATTTTTATGAGAGTTAGTAAACGTATTCAAGAAGTTATATTAACATCCCCCTTTGGTATTTGTCCTCGAGAGATGGAAAAAACTTTTCCCATACAATCTTACGATGTTTCCACAACAGGTGATTGGTCTCATGAAGAAATAAAAGTTGTTGGTGAAGTTTTAAGAGATTATGTGGGAGATAAAGAAGTTTTAGCTCATGTTGCCGGAGGATACCGAGAGGTGTGCGAAGAATATCTGGATGATTGCGTTTTCACTTGTGAAGATGGGCGTCCCATATCACATGAATCAATGCAAAATCTTAAAGACCATATTAAAAAATACCGGAAAATTCCGGCACGTGAAAAACTTCTAAATGGATTAAGATCACTGGCCACATATCAATTTGGTCCAGGCGGTGAAACACTTATACCTGACGATTGTCATGTGAAAGGACGTTATCACAAAAGGATATTCCATGACAGCGAACAGATTGCCGCCCTATTAATGGATAATGGAGTATATTCTTTGAGTCTTGCAGGTGGGCGCATTTTGTCTGAAATAGGGGCTAAATGGGTTAATATTGAATTTGATCTGAAAACGAATACATTATTTGCTCCAGGAGTTCTTGATGCAGACCCTAAAATAGTCCCCAAAGATGAAGTAATCATTCTTAACAAAGGAAACGTAGTGGGAGTCGGTAAAGCTGTTTTAAATGGTGAAGAAATGGTTAAAGCATCCAATGGTGTGGCTGTGCGTGTAAGACACCGAGTAAAATAATCTTAAACACAATTAAATACTCTATTTTATATTTACTTAAAAATTTTTATCAAAAATTTTAAATATAGTAATGCATTGATAAAAAATCACTTTACTTATATTACCCATATGCAAAAACCTTTAGGAATATACTTTTTATTAAAAAATTAACTTTAAACAGTTAAAAATTAATTTTAAGTGAATTCATCGAGATTTATTGTATTGGATAAATTAAATTATTAGAATCATATTATTAAAAAATTAATAAAATTAATGCCTTAAAAGGCCAAATTAACTAAATGATCATATTTGAGGTATAATAATGTCAGAAGAACTTTATGAAAAAGTAAAAGAAGCCCTAACCAAAGTAGCCGACCCTCACATGGGTATCAGTATTGTAGAAATGGGCCTGGTTGAAAACATCGAAATCAAAGAAAAAGACCAGAACGTAGCTAAAATTACTATTAAACCTACCAACCCTGGTTGTATGAGTGCAGCCCGTATGGCTATGGACGCTAAAACCGAAGCCGAGAAGGTTGAAGGTATTGACAAAGCTGAAGTTACTGTTGCTGGCCATATGATGGCGGATGCCATTAATGAAATGGTTAACAAATAATTTCTGTATTACTTTATTTAATTAAAGTAAATTTAATTTTTATATTATTCTATTTTTATTTTATAATTTTATTTTTTGGTGATTATATGATATCCTGGAATATGGTCGCAGTGGTAGGTGTTCCAGGAGTGGGAAAAACATCACTCTGCAAAAGTGCTGTTAAATCACTGGGATGTAATTACATCAATTATGGAGATTTGATGTTAGAAATTGCCCGGGATAAAAATCTGGCTAAAACTGATAAAGAAATGTTCACATTAGATATGGAATTGCAATACAATATATGGAAAGAAACAGCCCATAAAATCAATGAAACCAAGCATGTTCTTGTAGATCTACATGGCCTGGATCAATCTCCTGAAGGTTACCTTTTTTCACTACCTTTAGAAATTATTTGCCCTTCCACAATCATCATCATTGAAGCATCTCCGGAAAATATACTTTTTCGCCGGCGAAATGATTTTTTAAAAGATCGTATAAACGACGATTTTCGAAGTTTAACAGAACATATGAAGATGCTTAGAATTTCCATGTCAATTTCATCAGTTATTTTAGGAAATACTGTTTATTTACTTCAAAATGATGAAATAAACAAATCAAAAAAAGAATTAATAAAGTTACTAAGTTTTTAAAGGATAAAATCGGAATTAAGAAAATTTAATCCTTTATTTACAATGAATCATTTCAAAAGCGTAAAGGATATATACTAGAAACATCAAAGGTTGAAAATACCCCTTTTATTCTGAAATAATGAAGTTAAATAGGAATAATGTTTCATAACATTTTTTAATACCTGTTTATCAGGGGCCCGTGGCTCAGGTGGTAGAGCGCACGGCTGATAACCGTGAGGCCCTGGGTTCGAATCCCAGCGGGCCCATTTTGCTTTTAATTTTGAATTAAGTACATTAAATATATTTTTTACTCTTTTTAGAATATTTTAAGACTATTTCTAATTATTCTAAATTAATTTCGATTTTAAAATTAATATTAAAATTTATATTGTAAAAATAAGTGGAATTTTTTAATTATAATTCTTAACAATCATATAAAATAAAATTCAAACATGACTTTAAGTTGTTAAAAATAATCAATTTAAAGTCGTATTAAGTAAAAATAATGCAAAAAAATAAGGTAATTGAATAATAAAATTACCTTGCTCCAGCCTCAAATATGTATAAAGTAGGATATATAATTTATTTTATTAAAAAAGTTTCATTTGGTAGTATAAAAAATTAGCTGAAATAAAAAAATAAAATATATAAAATAGAGATTATGCTAATTTACTGATTTTAATAAATTCTCTTAATTTTTCAATTGATTTTCCAGATTTAACGGCTTGATAAGCAATTTCAGTTCCTTCAATCAAATTATTGGACTTTCCGGATAAATATATAATAGCGCCGGCATTGGCCAGAGCAATTTCTAAACGAGCTTTGTCAACGATAGAATCGTTCTTAGCATTTAAAACATCCAGAAAAATTTCAAGATTTTCTTCCAGAGTTTCCGGGGCCTTAATAAGATCACTTTTAGTTTTTTGAATTCCAAAATCTTCAGGATTTAATTTTTTTATTTCAATACTACCCTGATCAACAAATGCAACCAGTGTAGGACCAACATTGGAAATTTCATCCATTCCTTCTTCTTCCTTTTCATCAAAACCATGTACTACCATGGCCTGCTCGACACCAAGATTATTAAGAACATTAGCCATTATTTGCACATAATTAGCATCAAATACTCCTAAAAGTTGTATTTTAGCTCCAGCAGGAGATGTTAGTGGGCCTAAAATATTGAAAACTGTTCTTATACCTAAAGCGTGGCGGACAGGCATTACATTTCGGGTTGCTGGGTGAAAATTAGGAGCGAACATAAACCCCATGGCTGATTCCTCCAGGCATTTAGATACAATTTCAGGAGAAGCGTCAATTTTAACACCTGCTGCTTCTAATATGTCCGCACCACCACAGGAACTGGTGACTGCCCGATTACCATGCTTGGCCACATTAACTCCTGCCGAAGAAGCAATTACAGCTGCGGCAGTACTTACATTAAAAGTTTTAAGGGTATCGCCCCCAGTACCACAAGTATCAACTAATTCCACATCTTTAGAAACATTAAGGGGAGTACAGGTTCCTCTCATGGCCTTAGCAAAACCAGTTATTTCATCTACAGTTTCACCTTTGGTGGCTAAGGCTGCTAAAAGGGCAGCTATATGAATATCGCTGGCATTTCCAGATATCATCTCCCCCATACATTGAAAGGCCTCATCTTCACTTAAATCTTTCCCAGAAACTATTTTTTGAATATATGTAATCACCAAATCACCTTATTTATTTTAAATATTTTGAATAATTGAATAATAATAGAATAGTGGCTGAAAATGTCCATAGGTTCATTATCAGCTTTGAACTTTTAGTTCCTATCGTTATACTATTTTTTTGTGGCCTCTTTTAGCTTCCGGGTGTAATCTCCAATTTCTTCCAGCATTTTCTCTTTTTGATTAATATTTTGAGCAATTATATCAATAATAGCACTGCCTACAATAGCCCCTTCTGCACCGGCCTTAATGACCTCTTTCACATGTGAAGGTTTTGAAATACCAAAGCCCACCATTAAAGGCAAGTCATTGTGTGCTCTTACTCTTTTTATAAGGTCTACCGTACTGGTTTTAACCTCACTCCTGGCCCCTGTGACTCCCATAACCGAAACCAAGTAGGTGAAACCTGAGGAAAACTGAGAAATAGTTTTCAGACGTTCATTGGTAGTGGTCTGGGCAGCTAAAAATATCTGATTAACACCATATGTTCTAGCAGCTTTTACAGCATCTGATGCTTCTTCGGGAGGTAAGTCAGCAGATAAAATAGCATTAAGGCCATTTTCATGTGCTTGTTTGTAAAAAAGATCTATACCTCTTTTATAAATTAGATTATAATAGACCAGCAGACCAATAGGAATAGAAGTAAATTCTCTTATTCTTCGAATAAACTCAAATCCTTTATCAGTAGTCATTCCTGAATTAATAGCCCTTACATCTGCATCTTGAACAGTAGGTCCATCAGCTATAGGGTCTGAAAATGCAAATCCAATTTCCAGGGCATCCGCTCCATTTTCCACCAGAGTTTTCACAATTTCCAGTGAGGTATCAAAGTCCGGGTCTCCAGCCACCACAAAAGGAACGAAGGCCCCTTCATTTTTGGCTTCAACTCTTTTAAACATTTTTTCATAGCTCTCTATGGAAAGTGAATTTTTAGAAGTTAAGTTTTTAGAAGTTGATTTGTTAGAATCTTCACCAATATTTTCACTCATACTTCCACCCCCAGAAATTTAGCCGCTAAAAACATGTCTTTATCTCCCCTTCCCGAAAGATTCACTATGATTGTTTTTCCCTTATTTTCCGGCATTTTAGCATATTTCTCAGCATAGGCCACCGCATGAGCACTTTCTAAGGCAGGCATTATGCCCTCATACTTGGATAAAAGCTGGAATCCTTTAAGGGCTTCTTCATCAGTAATAGAAACATAATTAGCCCTTCCAATAGTTTTAAGGTAGGAATGTTCTGGTCCTACACCAGGATAATCCAATCCTGCAGAAACCGAATGGGCTTCAGTAATCTGGCCATCATTATCCTGCAGAACATAAGATAATGATCCATGCAGAACTCCCTCACTTCCGGCACATAGAGTGGCACCGTGATGGCCGCTTTCAATTCCATTTCCACCACCTTCCACACCAATCAAATCCACATCCTTATCAGACACGAATTCTGAGAATATACCAATAGAATTACTTCCACCACCAACACAAGCAATAATTGTATCTGGAAGGTTATTTTCAAGTTCTAAAATTTGTTTACGGCATTCTTTTCCAATTATGGTTTGGAAATGTTTTACCATGGCAGGGTAAGGATGAGGGCCCATAGTAGAGCCTATCAAATAGTGAGTATTTTCCACATTAGTAATCCAGTCCCTCATGGCCTGATTTATTGCATCCTTAAGCGTTCTGGCACCGCTTTCTACCGGAATCACCTTTGCACCAGAAACTTCCATTCTAAAGACATTAAGACGCTGCCGATCCACATCCTCACTACCCATATAAACATCCACTGGGATGTCCAACATGGCCCCGACAGCAGCCGTAGCAATTCCATGCTGGCCCGCGCCCGTTTCAGCTATTATTCTATCCTTACCCATATATCGGGCCAATAATCCCTGACCTAGAGTATTATTTATTTTATGGGCACCAGTATGGAGCATGTCCTCCCGTTTGAGGTATATTTTACATCCTAATTTTTTTGAAAGGTTTTTGGCCAGATACAGGCCAGTGGGCCTTCCTGCAAATTCCTTTAAGTAGAAGTCTAAATCCTGATTAAATTGTTTATCATCTTTATATTTTAAAAATGCACTTTCAAGCTCTTCAAGTGCTGGAATAATTAATTCCGGGACGAAAATTCCCCCATATTTTCCAAACTTTCCATCCATAATCATTTCATCACCACAGTTTTATATTTAAATTAAATGAGTATTTTAGAATTATATGATATTATTATTTGATATTAACCGCCCCAAGTAGATATTGGGCATTGATAATCATTATTAAGATTAAATTCATTATTGCCAGTTAAATCCCTTAATTAATTGCATTAATTCTTTTATTTTGTCTTTATTTTTAATTCCTGGTGAATCCTCTAGGGAAGAATTGAAATCAATAACATTGAAGAATTGACTAAGTAACTTGCCTTCTTTTTTTATCAGGTTAATATCCATTCCGCCAGCTAAGAATATCTTAATATCATTATTAGCCGCTTTAGCAATTTTAGCAGATTCTATGGCCAAAGTAATAGGTATCTGTTTTCCAGTTCCACCACTCTTTCCCTTAATTTGAAAATCAAATAATATAACATCGCTAATTTCAGCAAAGGATATGATTTCATGTTTTTTAGTTTCTTCCAAAGAATTTCCAGACCTATCTTCATGTTCATTAGAAAGACCTATAACAGTTATTAGATTAATTATATTTCCAGTTATATTAGGAGATATATTCTCCTTAATCGAATTTCTTTTAGAAATTGATGAAGAATCCTTTTCTTCATTTAGACTATTTTTTAATTCCTTAAATCCATTTAAATCCATTCCATGGAGTTGAATATTGTTAATTTCAGATTTTACTATTGTATCATAGGCTTCATCAGTTGTTTCAGGTTCTAAAACCAAGACTGCCTTATTTTTATTATTAATTGCACCCAACATCTCTTGAATTTGGATCATATCCTGGAATCTGGGAGATCTCCTTACATTAATAAATCCAAAATAATCTGCACCTTGAGTTTCGGCACATTTTAAGTCATCCACACGAGTTATGCCACAAATTTTAACCTGGATTTTATTTTTTGACATTATAAATCACCCAGAACAATCAAATTTCTTTGAACTTTTTTGAGGATTTTGAGGGTTTTTAAGCAAATTGTTCAAACGATCCATCTCCAGTTCTTTTTTTGGCGTGTGCACGTGATTTTTTGGGATTCGACTTGTGATAAAGCTCAGAAGAATTTTTTGCCATTTGAATAAATCTCTGAATTGTTTCTACAACATTATCAGACTGCATTACACTGGTTCCAATCAATAATGCATCAACACCATAGCCACAAACCGTTTTCACGTCTTCCAAATTGTTTATACCACTTTCTGAAACCAGAACTATATCTTCAGGAATCAATGGGGCCACTGCTTTGGTCCTCTTTAAATCTATACTGAAATCTTTAAAACTGCGATTGTTAATTCCTATGATTTCAGCATCCACATCTATAGCTTTAAAAACATCAATTGAATTTTTACATTCCACTAGAGGTTCCATTCCCAACGAAAGACAAATTTCTATCCCCGATGAAATATCAGGATATATTCCACTCATTAAAAGGACAGAACTTGCTCCATGAGCTCTTGCTTCAAATATTTGATATTCATCCAAAAGAAAATCTTTTCTCATAATAGGAACATCAATTAATTTTGAAGCTTGATCCAGAAATTCAATATTTCCCTTGAAAAATTTTTCTTCAGTTAATATAGAAACAGCACTGGCCCCACCATATTTATAGAGCATTAAGGTTTCTTCTAATCCTCTGGAAGATATATCTCCAAGAGAAGGAGAAGCTGGTTTATATTCACATATTAAAGGAAATGTTTCTTTAGTTTTTAAGGCTTTTTTAAAGTTTTTTGGATCATCTGCATCTTTTGAATCCTTTTTGATTTCTGCAAGTGGCCTTTTGGCCATTGATTTTTTTAAATCAACCATTCTTTGTTCAAGAATCTGATCAATAGTTACTTTTTTGGTTATTTCAGGACTCATTTCATCACCAAAAAGTTTTTCACGACTTTATTACCTTCAGAGGTTCCAATAGATTCTGGATGGAACTGGAAACCGAAAATAGGATAATTTTTATGTTTTAAAGACATTATAATATTATTTTTAGTTCTGGAAGTGATTTCAATGCATTCCGGCGTACTTTGAGAATCACAAATCAAAGAATGGTATCGAGCAGCTATTAATGGCTTGGAAACCTCATTAAATAAGCCAGTGCCATCATGAAATATTTCACTTTGTTTTCCATGAACTGGTTCTTCTTTAATGATTTTTCCTCCAAATGTAGAAAATATGCCTTGATGCCCTAGACAAACTCCTAAAACAGGTATTTTCTTTCCCAATTTTTCAATTACATCCTTACATATTCCAAAATCTCTTTCATTAATGGGATTACCTGGTCCTGGGGAAATAATAATTTTATTTGGATTTAAATCTCTTATTTGAGATAAATTCAGCTCATCATTCCGAATAACCTTTATTTGAGAGAGCGATTTAACTAAATCCGGGTCAATATTAATGCCATTAATATTAGTATTATTAAATGCATTATTAGATTCGTTAGATTCTTCATTAGAATCATTAAAAAGTTCCTGAACTATCTCCCCAACCATTTGGAAGAGGTTGTAGGTGAATGAATCATAGTTGTCAATTATTAATATCATTTAGAATCACCTGACATTTCCAATGAGCTAACTAACGCTCGGGCCTTGTTTTCGCACTCCATGAACTCATTTTCTGGAACTGAATCATGAACTATTCCTGCTCCGGCCTGTATTTTAGCATTTTTCCCCTGGCAAACCATGGAACGAATGGTGATAGCGAAATTAGCATTTCCATTTAATGAAAAGTATCCTAAAGCTCCAGCATAAGCATCACGAGGCTGAACTTCCATTTCTTCAATAATTTCCATGGCCCTTATTTTTGGAGCGCCACTGACCGTTCCTGCAGGGAATATGGCTGAGAATGCATCGACCGCAGTTTTTTCTTTTTGTAAATTCCCAGTTACCCTTGATAAAATATGCTGGACATGGGAAAACTTCTTTATATCCATATATTCTGGTACTTTAACTGTTCCAAAATCACTGACTTTTCCCACGTCATTACGGGCCAGATCCACCAGCATTAAATGTTCTGCTTTTTCCTTCTCATCATTAAGAAGATCCTGGGCCAGTTGATTATCATAAGCAGTATTTTCACCACGAGGACGAGTTCCAGCTATAGGAAATGTTTCTACTTCCCTATTTTCAACTCGAACCAGCATTTCTGGGCTGGATCCAATTATTTCCCTCTCATCAAGTTTCACATGATACATGTAAGGAGAAGGATTCATTTTTCTTAGAGTATCATAGAAACAGAGTTTATTGCCAGAAATTTTGTATTTTTGGGCATTGGAAATAACCCCTTGAAATATTTCGCCTTCTTTTATTCTTTCTTTTGTCTCTAAAACCATTTTTTCGTATTGGTTTTGTGAGAAAAATCTTCCATCATTCTTAAAAGACATTTTGTCTTCTAAGATATAATCTTCTCTAGCAGTCCTTAGAACTTCTTCCACCCGATTCTGGCCCAGAGTAACATACTGGCAGCGGCTGGAAAGCTTGTCAAATATAATTCCGTCTAAAAACAAACCAAATTCAAAATCAGGAAATTTTCCAGGGCTTAAATTGACTTGTTCAAAAAATCGGGCCGCTTGATAAGAAACATATCCCACCAAACCCCCGCAGAATCCTTTTCTATTGTTTCCCTTGTGGATTAATGATCTTATTTCATTGAAAGGATTTTCTGTATCAAATTCTTCTACAGCATCTTCTTTTTTAATTTCTAAAAATCCTTCTTTGGCAGTTAGGGTTAATTCTGGTTTAAACCCTAAAAAAGAATATCTGGACAGCCCACTGTCACTTTCCATGGACTCTAATAAAAAAGTACTGGAATATTTAGAATAAATCTTTTTAAATAATTCAAATGGATCTTTAAAATCCAATGGTATTGTTTTAAGGGCGTTTAATTTAATATCACCAAAAACATTCACTCCTGCTCATTTTTACACCTATCTCTGTTAATAATTAATTTTTTATAATTTAAACAATTTTGGTAAATAATTGGTCAATTTTGAATTCATCAATAGAATAATACCAAATATAATCTATAACCACTAATTGTCCTATACTATAAAGTACTATTTAAACCTTTTTTGTACATAAATGTTCATTTGTACGCAAGTTTATATAATTGTGTAAACAATAGGATTTTAAAGAATTACTTTGCTAATTTTTGCTAAATAAATTGGATTGAATATTAATGATTGAATATTGATAATTGGAGATAGTATGTGGAACAAAATAAAGCATAAGTTTGAAAAATACCCTGCTAGGATGAATGTAGCACGAAAAATAGTTAAATTAGGTCTCCGAGTTGATTCCAACGGAAAAATATACTGCGAAGATGTTGAAATTAGTGATGTGGCCCTAGCCAGAGCAGTAAATGTGGATCGGCGCAGTATTAAATCCACAGTGGAAGTTATTCTAGCTGATGAAGAGCTTTCAGAAATTTTTGGAAGCATTATGCCTGCGGGAGCCCTTTTAAAAAAGGTGGCAAAAAATTTAGAATTTGGAGTGGTTGAAATCGAAGCAGAAGCAGGAAATCCAGGGATTTTAGCACAAGCCACCCAATTAATATCCTCCAATAACATAAGTATACGTCAGGCCCATGCAGGAGATCCGGAATTAGAAGAAATTCCTAAATTAACAATAATAACTGAAAAATCAATCCCCGGCGAACTTCTAAGTAAATTTTTGGATATAAAAGGCGTTAAAAGAGTTTCCATATATTAAATAGGGCATGAATGGATTAATTCCATATTATTTTTAAATCCATTAGAAACTTAATAAATTAAAATCCATCTCAAAAAAAATAACTCAAAAAAAATAAATTAGCTTCAATTAAGCATTTTAAAACTTAATTAATCTTAAAATTTGTTTTTGTAACTATAAATTACAAATTTTGCTGGTCTTCATCATCAAGGACTTTTAAAAGTTCGTCCCATGCTTCCAAAGATTCTTTAGCGGCTTCATCAGTCATGACTTCAATAGCATAACCCGAGTGGACCAGTACATAACGCCCTTCTTCCACATCTTCCACTAAATCCAATTTTACTTGCTGTCTTACACCACCAAAGTCTACAACAGCTATTTTGTCACTATCATTAATTTCTATTATTTGAGCAGGTGCCGCAATGCACATAAAATACTCTCCATTTTTAATTTTACAAAAATTTAAATTTTTTAAATTTATATAATTTAATATTCAGTTTAAAGATTTAGAATATTTTTTTAGAATATCTTTAGTCGCTATTTTAAATTCTAAGTTAAAACGTGAGTTATTCACTAATACTAATTCTAAGCTAATCTCAAAATTTAAATTATTATTAACTAATAAATTTAGTAAAGAACATTACATATAAAGATTTGTAGGATTGAGTTTTTTATAGTAGTATTCCATACCCAGTTCAAAAATATTCCATCAAAAATTTGAAAAATATTAGCTTAAGGTATAAAAACCCTAAATAAAGGAGTCATCTAAAATGAAAGTGGTAATAATTGGGGGAGGCCCTGCCGGGCGTGCTGCAGCCCTAGAATTGTCAAAATTAGATCAAGATATCACCTTAATTGAAAAAAAACATATGGGCGGTACTTGTTTAAATGAAGGGTGTATGATGGTTTGTGGGCTGGTAGATGTGGCCCGCTTCTTAAATGATGCTGAAAACTTTCAGAAGAGAGAAATAGTCAATATAAACCCGGAATTCGAGTATAAAAATGTAGCCAATGGTGTTAAAGAAACTCTGAGTAAATTAAGACATGTGAGTGAAAAAGAAATACTGGAAGCAGAAGTAAATCTGATTTATGGGGAAGCAATTCTTAATGATGGATTTGTAAAAGTCAATGCCCATGAAATCCATTATGACAAGCTGATTATTTCCACGGGTACTCGGCCATTTTATCCACCCATAACTGGCGCTGAAATGTCTTTAACCTATTCGGATATCCTTGATTTGGAAGAATTGCCTGAAAAGTTGATAATTGTAGGGAGTGGAGTGATTGCTGCGGAATTCGCAGGAATTTTCTCATCACTAGGATCCAAAGTACATGTTTTATGTAGAACTGGATTTTTAAATGTCCTTGATTCTGAAGTAAGTGATTTCGTGGCCAAAAATCTTTTAGAAAAAGTGAATATTCATAAGAATGTGGATGTGGTAGAAATAACTGAAAAAGGTGCCATCACCAGTGAGGGTACATTTGAGGGAACCGTTCTCATGGCCACGGGTACTATCCCTAATTCAGAATTAGTAGAGGGTCTGGTAAAAAAAGGCCGACACGGAGAAATTCTGGTAAATAAAAAAATGCAAACCAGCCATGAGAATATTTACGCCGCAGGAGATGTGGTAGGTGGAATAGGGAGCACACCCATAGCCCGTATGGAAGGTATAGTGGCTGCTAGGAACGCTCTAGGAATTTCTGCCCAGGCGAATTACGAATATGTGCCCCATTCTATTTCATTGGATTATGATGTAGCTTTTTTAGGTCCAGGAAATTCAAAAAACACCCATGAGAATAAAAATTCTAATGATCAGCAAGTTGAAAATAAAGTAACTGGTAAAATTCCAGGCACCGCTGGACCAGGATCTTTCTGGAAAGTCCTATCCCGCAAAACCGGTTTTACACAGATGGAAGTTGATTTAGATAGTGGGTCATTGGAAAAATTGTACTCTATAACACCTTCAGCACGGCACAATATGGCCTATATTTCTATGCTGATGCGCTTAGGCCATAAAACCTATGATTTCGAAAATTTCATAGAAGCACACCCATCTACAGATTCTATTTATAAATTGATGAGGTTTTTTGGCAAATATTAGTCTTGAAAATACTAAAATTTACGATACTATAGTTTTTACAGGTAAAAAACTGAAAAATTTTAAATAATTTAATAAAAATTTAGATATCAGTTAAATAAATAAAATAAGAAATAAGAGGAAAAAATGCAAAGAAAATCTGATAATACTAAAAATAACGAGGATATAAAAGATTTCAGTGAAGTGACCGATTTCCATGGCCATGTATGTCCTGGATCTGCACTCGGTTATAAAGCAGCTCAAATGGGCATTAATATGCTTTCTTCCACCAGATCTGAAGACGAGGAAATATTGACCATTGTGGAAAATGATAGTTGTGCTGTGGATGCCATTCAAGTTTTAACGGGATGTACATTTGGTAAAGGGAATCTTATTTTTAATGACTATGGAAAACAAGTTTATACATTTCTTAGTAGATCATCTGGACAAGGTATTCGGATTTCTCTGAAAGATTCATTTGAAATGGATAAAATAGACCCCCAATTGAGCATTTTAAGAAAGAAAGTATCTTCTGGACAAGCCAGCGCATCCGAAAAAGAGCTGTTAAATGAGAAAGTGCAGTCAGTGGCCAATAAAATACTGGAAATGGATGGAGAAGAAATATTCATAGCAGAAAAAGTAAATATGGCTCTGCCCCCTAAAGCTTCCATCTTTAAATCCATTAATTGCCAAAAATGTGGAGAATTAGTTTCAGAACACCGAATGAAAGAAGTTAAGGGAATTAAAGTCTGTATCCCTTGTTCAAAAGAATAAATCTTTAATATTTTGATAAAATACGGATAATACGGATTATTAACTAAATCTAAATTCTTTTAAATAAAATACTAATCTTTCTTTTTTGGCTCCTTTTTTGATTCCTTTATGATAATATCTGCCACTTTGCTACCTGAATTTAAAACATCTTCCCCATATCTCTGAGCTTCTGCTTTCATTTTAGATATATTATCCAATGCTACCTTTATTTTTTCTTCTAATTCATTAATTGAACTTTCTAAAACGGCACCAGGAAATACGGCCGCCATATTATGATATCTACCGTATTTGACTCCTGTTAAAGCTACAATAGGCACTTTACATGCTATAGCCTCATGAATCATTACCCCATCATCAGATAATATAGAAACATCTGCCAGGTCATAAAGGTCCTGTATCCAATCCACATAACCTAAATAAATTATATTATCTCCTTCAAGATATTTTAAAAACTCATCTTCCAGGGGATGACCTACTACCAGAATATTAGCATCAATATCACTTAAAAAAATGTTTTGAACAGCTTGTGCAGTTATTTCAAAAAGAGATGAACCTGAAGAAAACAGCAAAGTTGGTTTTTCCGGATCAAATGATTCTGGCATCTTTTTAAAGGCATTTTCTTTGTCTCCCCCAATGACTTCAGGATTGATAGGAGAATAAGCCTTATAAATATTTTCTTGGGTCAAATTTTGCTGGAAAAGGTTTGATTCAGGCAATACAATGTTAGCATTGAGTCTGGTGCATACTTTAGCATCAGTAGGAGTAATTAAAATTCCAACTGATGGCACCCTAGCCATTTTAGAAGATAAACATCCTATAATAGCCCCGCCGCCAATTATACCAACCACAACATTAGGTTTTGCTTTTTTAATTAACTTAACTGCTTCCAGCGAAGCTTTAGTGGTTTTAAACCCAGCTTTAGCTAGTTTCC
>JAHFBZ010000076.1 GCA_023249725.1 Methanobacteriaceae archaeon | reverse complement strand
AAAATATTAAATATTTTGGAAGTCAGCCCTGGCCTTTCCCCCATTCTTTGATGATTGGTTTTACTGCGGAGTATGAAAGTGGTGAAATAGAAGTGGATGGTGAGGAAATTGCTCATGCTAAATGGTTTGGAGTGACTGATCTTCCAGTAATGCCTTCCCAAATCAGCATTGCTCGGGAACTGATTGATTGGTATATTAAGAATTATTCTGAAAATTTATAGTTAATAATTAAAATAAAAATAGAGTATTCTTGTTGAATATTTAAAACATATCCTGAAAAAAAATGAATAAGTAGATAAAGATAATATCGGGTAATAGAGGTTAATAATGGAACTTATAATTTTAAAAGATATTGTTATAATATTTGCCTTATCGGTGATTGTACTCCTATTATTTCATAAAATAAAGATCCCCACTATTTTAGGATTTTTTTTAACTGGTATTGTAGCTGGACCTCATGGTTTAAGCCTTATCAGTGAAGTGCAACAGGTAGAAATTCTAGCAGAGATAGGCATTATTTTTTTACTATTTACCATTGCCTTAGAATTTTCATTGGAGAAATTTTCCCAGATAAAACGACAAGCTTTGATTGGAGGATCACTACAACTACTTTTTACATTTGTAATTGTTTTTTTAATTTCCTGGAGTCTGGGTTTAGGAGTTAATACCTCTATTTTCACTGGATTTTTAATATCATTCAGCAGCACAGCCATTGTTTTAAGACTTCTACAAGATAGAAACGAAATTGATACACCTCATGGGCGAACTTCCTTAGGAATTCTTATTTTTCAAGATGTAGCAGTAGTTCCCATTATTTTATTGACCCCTATAATTGCAGGGAACAGTATTTCCAGTCCATCATTACTTATTTTACTGTTAGAATGTGCCGGAATATTAATTTTCACCATTATTTCTGCTAAGTGGTTGGTTCCATCATTATTATATCACGTTGCTCGATTAAAAAATCGGGAACTTTTTTTATTAACCACCATCCTAATTTGTTTTGGAATAACTTGGTTGACTACTTTAGTAGGTCTTTCACCAGCATTAGGAGCTTTTCTAGCAGGTTTGATAATATCCAACACCAAATATGCTCATCAAGCACTGGGTAACGTGATTTCATTTCACGATATTTTCATGAGCTTTTTTTTCGTATCAATAGGTATGCTACTCAATATAAACTTCTTTTTCCAGAATATTGCACTTATTTTGCTTCTTACCTTGGGTGTTTTAGTTATTAAATCAGTTACAGCTGGATTGGCCACCAGATTTCTGGGTTTTCCACTACGCATAATGGTGATTGTAGGTTTAATACTTAGTCAGGTTGGAGAATTTTCCTTCATTTTATCCAAAGTTGGAATTCAATATGGATTAATCAATTTAACCATATTCCAATTATTTTTAAGTGTTTCTTTACTTACCATGACTTTAACTCCATTTTTAATGGCTATGTCACCTAAAACATCTGAATTACTACATAAAATTCCCCTGATCAACCAATTAGATCCTCAAGTAGTGCCTTTAAAAACTGAATTTAAACTGGAGGATCATTTAATAATTATTGGCTATGGAATTAATGGAAAGAATGTTTCCATGGCAGCTCTTAACTCGTCCATTCCTTATGTAGTTATAGAAATAAACCCGGAAATGGTGAAGGATAAAGAAGAAGAACATTTTGTTTATGGTGATGCTACTCAGGAATATGTTTTAAAAAAAGCAGAGATTCAAAAAGCTAGAATAATGGTAATAGCTATTTCAGATCCGCTTAATACGCGTAAAATAACTGAATTGAGTAAAAGAATCAATCCGGAGCTATACATAATTATCAGAACCAGATATATTGATGAAATTAAAATTTTAAAAAGTTTAGGGGCTGATGAAGTTATTCCAGAGGAGTTTGAAACATCGGTGGAAATTTTCAGCCGTGTTTTGGATGAATACCAGGTGCCACATGATGAAATTAATCAATTTATAACCCGGCTGAGGGAAGAAAACTACGGCCTATTTCAAAGGGTTATTCCAGATAAGAAAGTTGATTGCGATATACAGGACCATATTCCTCCCACTGAAGTAATTATGATAAAAATCAGCGCAAAATCATCACTAGCAGAAAAAACATTAAAATCAGATATAGAAAAAAAGTTTGGGGTTAAAATTCTAAGCATTATCCGGAACCAGGAAATAATCAATTATCCTACTGAAAATCAAGTTTTGAAAAACGGGGATATATTAACCGTTTCTGGTTTACCTGAAAAAATATCGAAGCTTCAGAATCATCTGGAAAATCTATAATCCATTTATTCTATTAAATATTTATTAAACTTTTAAATTATTATTTCCCTCATTCTTTGATGATTGTTTTTCTGCGAAGTATGAAAGTGGTGAAATAGAAGTGGATGGTAAGAAAATTGCTCATGCTAAATGGTTTGGTGTGAATGAGCTTCCAGTAATGCCTTACCGGATCAGCATTGCTCGGGAACTGATTGATTGGTATATTGAGAATTATTCTGACTCTTTTTAATATTAGTTTTAATTCATGAAATACATTAAAAATAAAAAAATAAAAAAGTTTATCTTCCGGTTTTGAATTTAATAATGCGGCTGGTAGGTAGATTGTTTCCAGCATAATCCTTGACAGCCTTGTAAGGCACGTATATCAGATACCACCTGTAAGCTGATCTTTTAGAAGTGGTTTTAATATAAAGAGTTCTTCCACTAATCCATTTACGTATGGAAACTTTTTTACCGGTTTTCAGGTTTTTAATATATATTTTACTCCAATTGGTACTGGCCTTAATGTTTTCACTAAATTTAAAGTATAGTGTCGCAGTTCGTGATTTTTTAGTAGCGTAGTTTTTAGGATAGGTATAGGTTATTTTAGGTGCAATTGTGCCTATATTAACAAAAGAATGAACAGTTTCATTATCAACTTTAGCTAAAACAGTGGCCAGGCCAGAGATAATTCCCCCATGCAAGGTAGATTGTGCAATTCCATTAACCATAGAGGATAAAATCCAATAGTACCCAAAGATGTGCTAAAATTCACGTGTATTCCATTTAGAACATGGCCCATCGTAGGATTATGGTAATAGAGTTCGGGGTGTGTTGGATCCGTTAAAATTCCATTATCATGTTGCAAATCCACAACAATATTAGATGTAAAATTATTACCTATAAGAGTGGGGTAAGCAGTTGAACTTAAAACCAACCAGGGCGTGAGATTTCCACCACCCATAAGATTCACATAAGGATCACTGTTATTTCCCCACCAATTATAACTAGCATTGATAATACCTGCATTGTTGTAAATGGCAGTAGGGATGTTGCCTATTATTCGGTTGAAATGGGCATTTATCTCACCTTTATAATTGTAATAGCACCACCCATAGTACTGGCGTTGTTATTAAATATATTGGAATTAGAAATGGTAATCTTAGCTTGATTATAGTTATGGAAGGCCCACCATATCCGGCTTTATTTTCAAATAGAGTAGAATCAGAAATAGAAATTGTAGTATAGTTTGAAATACCTTTATCAATACCATCATTGTAGATAGCACCACCCCCATCAGTAACTATGTTTCCTGATAGCTGAGAATTAGTAATGGTTATAGTACCACTATCAAAATTGTAAATCGCACCTCCGTTATGAGCCTTGTTAACACCTAAAAAAGAATCGTCAATTATAAGATTACCTAGTTCATTATAAATCACACCACCATCACTACTGGCATTGTTATTTCCTAAAACAGAAGAATTAGAAATATTAATATTTCCAGCCACATTATAGATAACTCCACCAGAAGTAGCATTATTTACATTTAATTGGGAATTAGAAATATGGACTGTGCCCGTAGCACCAATATTGTAAATCGCACCGCCTTTATAACTTGCACTGTTACGTAATACGTAAGAATTAGAGATGTTTACGGTTCCGTCGTAATTGTAAATCACTCCACCATCATTAGCATTATTATTAGATAGAGATGAGTAAACAATTGATAATAATCCACCATTAAAAATAGCACCACCTGAAGTAGCATTATTGCGAATTAAGGACGATTTATAAATTGTAAGTGTTCCAGCAGAATTGCAAATGGCACCACCCACATAGACAGCAGTATTATCAGATAAAATAGAATCAGAAATATTGACTGTACCACCATTATTTAAAAGAGCACCGCCAGCACTCAAAGTGGCGTTTCCATTTCGCAGAGTTAAATTATTAATATTTACAGATGGGCTTCCAAGGATATTAATGACCCGATCATTACTGGTTCCATCAATAATAGTACCGTAAGGATTGTTTCCATTAAGCGTCAAATTTTTTCCTATAGTGAGGTGTTCATAGTAAGTTCCTGGAGCAATTTCAATAGTTCCACCACCATTTATTTTATTTATAGCGGTTTGAATTGTTTTTAGAGGCCCAGTTGTTCCACTAGTAAAAGTAGGGCTGGTACCACTCCAGCTATCGTTTCCTGTATCTCCGTTAACAAATAGGCTGTTTATTATTCCCACATTATTTTCTAATTTCTCATCATCTGCTATTGCAGATATTTTAGCTGTTCCCATTCCTCCATCAGCCGTCAATATTGTAGTAGCTACACCATTAATAGTTGTTTTAGTAGTTGTTTCACTACCTACACTTCCCAGATTCGTGGTGAAAGTAACTGAACATCCATCTGGCAAATGGCCCATTGCTGGGTCAAATGGAGTTACACCATCACCATCATATACATTATTAAAGTTAGCCGTGAGTTGACTGGTTCCCCCATTTAAAATAATAGTAGGAACAGTCGTAAAAGTCATGTATAACCAGGGTGAGTTCTTAACATTTTCAATTTCTGGTGCCAGGTTAGATCCCCACCAATTATTGGCCGCATCCACAGTTACTAAGGTTCTTATGGCCACATCATTTTCAATAATACGATTAAAGCGTAAAACAGTTGAATCTGATTCAATATTTAATCCATGTCCATTTTGAGCAATGATATTACCATTTATACTTGATTCACTTTTCTCAGTAGCTACTATCCCATTCCCATTCCCAATTATACTATTATTGGATATGGTAACTCCTGTTCCCCTATTAGCAATCCCTACTATTAGTAGCTCCAGTTATGGTGAAACCGTTAACCGTGGCTTTAGTTACTCCGGAGTTAATAGTGATAACATTATCTTCCACTTGGGCCGGGATTAATTCTGTTTTAGTATATCCACTACCATTAAGCACCACATTACGATTAATAATCAAAGATTCCCTATAGGTTCCCTCGGCCACATTAACAGTTCCATCGTCTCCCACAACATCTAAAGCCGATTGGATGTACTTCTTAGGCCCTATATAATCATCTACAACAATTGGACTAGTACCATCATATTTATCATCACCAGAAGTCCCATTAACATAAAGAGAAGTATCAGCAGCACTTACATTATCCATACTAACCATAGAAACGCTTAAAAATAAGATTAAAAATAGGATAGAAAAAATATATTTATTCTGGCTTTTTGAATTCAAGAATAATTCCCCCAAACACTCTTTTAGTTCAATTTTTATCCAATAAATTGGAATATGTCAAAAAACAAGAAATTAAATAATATAAATGCGTTTAAGGTGTTCAGAAATAATAAATGAAAATCAAAGATAATTACTAGTTTTAGTTTTTGAATAATTTCAGAACACAATTGACATTATTCATATTATTATCTGTATTTAACTTCTATTAATTTTTTCTTATTATCAATAAATTAATTTAAGATTTTATTAATTACAACACAATAACAATATATTCTGGATAGAAATAAACCCCGAAAGATTTAGAATCAGAAAAGGTTAAAGTTTAATTTTCATTTCAATTAGAATATTAAACTTATACTGTTACAAACAAATTAAACAATAAAATAATAATTAATTGAATCTTACTAAGGAGGAATTTTATGGGTCATAAACAAGTAGATGTTAAAATTGATGAAGACTTCTTTATTTGTGTGGATGAAGGAATGGAAGATATAATAAAGAACTTCTTTCACTGGGAAATTGAGACCTGCAATTCCTGCATCGATTATAAAGGAATGGTATGGATAGAGTTTTGTGAATATGGTGATTGGGAACAATTTCTT
The DNA here is from genome assembly GCA_023249725.1 of Methanobacteriaceae archaeon. Classification (GTDB taxonomy): domain Archaea; phylum Methanobacteriota; class Methanobacteria; order Methanobacteriales; family Methanobacteriaceae; genus UBA349. The sequence continues at coordinate 5,525 of JAHFBZ010000076.1, read as the reverse complement.
CAATTAGCTCTACGTCATAATATAGAATCAAAGGGAGCTGACAGCGAAAAAGAAACACTCTGGGATTTTCTCCAGGACAAATCAAATGTAAATCTGGTATTTGATGAAGAATTAATAGAAGACCCTAACCATGAAGAAAATTCTATTGGAACTGGTATTTTACTTATTCTAGTGGGCCTGAAATTCCCTAAAGAATTATTATCTGAATTTAAAGAATTATTCTTTGAGGTTTTTCCTCCAGAATAAAATTTTTATTTAAAAAATTAAAATATAAAAAAATAGAAATTAATAATTTTTTTTAGTAAATTTTTTCTACTTGAGTTATTTAGTGGCCTCAACTGCAGATAAATCCTTATAGAAATCCTCAAACTGCTTGGCCAGTCCCCGGTAGTGAGGAGCATAGGCCTTGTAGAACCTTAATCTATCAGCAGGAATTCCTTTGCTAGCCACAAATTCAGATAACTCTTTTATTTTGGCCTTATGGGCTTCTAGCATGCACTCATCAGGATATTCGGCCATCAAGATACCATCAGCCCCATGATTAAATGCAAACATGATATGTTCGGGCATTATTCTATTTATGGAAGGTATTTTAATTATGCGTATGGCCTCAGGATAAGTTAAACGGTTATTTCCAATGGTATCGGCAGCAGTATAACCTACATTATCCAGGAAAGTTAGAATTCTAACTTCACCCTCTTTTTTATCCGCAAGCAGGCCTTCAATTTGAGCATAAAGTTCCTGGTCATTTAATCCTTTTATTTCAATGGCATCCTCTGGACATACACCAGCACAGGCCCCACATCCCCTACAAGCCATAGGATCAATGGACATGAATTCTTCATCCTGATAAACAGCCTTAAATCCACAAATTTCCCGGCATTTGCCGCAATGAGAGCAGCGAGAAGTTTTAATAATGGCCACCGGAGGTTCAGCTTCAGTTCCACATTTAATCTGTTCAGATACTTTGGCTGCCGCAGCATTGGCCTGGGAAACACTGTCCGTAATGTCTTTAGGACCTTGAGCAGTTCCACAGACAAAAATCCTTTCCACATCAGTATTCGCGGGCTTGATTTTAGAATGCTTTTCTTTAATAAAGAGGTCCTGACTTAAACCTACATTAAGTTTTTTGGCCAAATCCATAGTCCCTTGAGATGGTTCAATGGCTTCTGACAGTACCACCATATCTGTTTCAATTTCTAAGGGCTTTCTTTGAAGAGTATCTTCCACTCGCACTACCAGTTGCCCATTACGTCGAGAAACTTCCCCTGGCCTGCCCCGAATCAGTTGAATACCTTTATCCTGAACATATCTAAGGTAGTTCTCATACATTCCTGGTGTTCGAAGATCAGTGTAACATATCACCACTTCTGTTTCTGGAAACTTCTCTCTGATAATACTGGCATGCTTTAAGGCAACCATACAACAAACTTTAGAGCAGTATCTTTTTCCATCAGTCTTTTCATCCCTAGAACCAGTACATTGTATCATGACTACTCTTTTAGGGACTTTTCCATCAGAGATTTTTTGCAACTTTCCCAGTGTTGGGCCATTTACCCCTAGTATACGGGCCAGATCCATTTGAGAAATAACATCATCAAAACGTTCATAACCGTATTCAGGTCTTTTGGTAAGATCAAAGCTTTCGTGGCCTGTAGCAATAATTACACTACCTGCTTTTAATGAAATAACCTCTGATTTAAGTGAAAAATCAATAGCATTCATATTACATTCTTTCTGACATTTTCCACATTTTATGCAGTTTTCCACATCAATGGTGTAAACATCAGGAACTGCCTGGGAAAATGGTTTATAAATGGCCTTACGCATGGTCATCTTCTGGTTCCATTCATCAGGAACTTCCACTGGACACACATCTACGCAGTTTCCACATGCTATGCAGCGGTCTTCATGGACAAAACTTGTATCCTTTTCCAGAATAAGGTTGAAGTAACTGGATCGCCTACCAGCCCTTAGTAAGTGAGTTTTAGTCATTATATGGATGTTTTTATGGTTAACTACATCATTTATTATGGGATTTAAAATACATAGGGAGCATTCTTCGGCCAGTTTTTCTGGAGAGAATACTTTTCCTATTTTTACCATATTTCCCCCAATAGTTGGGTTTTTTTCAATAATAGTAACCTTAAGACCCTGATTAGCAAGTGACAAAGCCGCAGTTATTCCCGAAATTCCTCCTCCAAATATAGCTGCGCTTTTTTCAGTGCGGCTAATAATCTTTTTCAATGGACGGGCCTTTTTGACCTTTTCAACCCCGGCCTGAGTTAATCCAATGGCCTTAGGAGTAGCTTTTTCCATATCCGAATGGACCCAAGAGCATTGTTCCCGAATATTTACCATTTCCACCATGTAAGGATTTAAAGGATCTGCATAGTTTTGGAAAGTCCGGAGGTGAGTAAGAGGAGAGCAAGCAGCAATTACCACTCGATCCAAATTCTGATCAATTACTTCTTCCCGAATATGGCGACGGCAGTTAAGAGAACATAGGTTCTCATAGTCTTCCACAAAATCAGCATTGATACTGGATTTAAGTTTTTCAATATCAACTTTGTCAGATATGTTTCCTCCACACCGACATATGAAGACACCTACTTTTTCACCAGCCGTTTTAGTAGATTTCTTAGCCTTATTTTTATAATCTCTGGTTTTTTGACCCTTATTATCAGCATCGGGAGTAATTTGCAGAGTTTTTGAATTTGTGCTCATGATATCAGATCAATTTTTAATCTAATTATAAAATCTAATTATAAATTAATAATTTTTAGTTTTTGAAATTCTATTATTGAATTTTAATATCTAGAATTTAATATCTGAATAATCTTCAAATAAATAATTTTTTTCTAAGTAGATATTTACCATAAATTTTATTATATATCCTTTATTTTCTTTAGTAAACCTTCAACAGGTACGCTGTGGGTCTGTATACCCAGTACCTTGTAAGGGTCGGCACCCATTCCCAAGGCCGCCATCTGGGCCACACTTAAATGGACCAAGTTAAGTTTTCGACCTATTTCCTTTTCCACCACAGGTTGATACCGATCTAGTTGCATCTGGCAGTTAGGGCACATGTGTAATAACATATCTGCTTCTCCTTCCAATGCTAACAATTTATCAGCAGTAGCTGATACAGATAAGTCCCTGTTGGCAAATCTTTGGCTAAATCCTGCACCGCATGTGGCTTTTTTAAAGTCGTACCAATCCACCACATTTCCACCAAAGGCCTTTGCCATTTCATCCAGTATCATAGGATTTCGAGCTCCAGTTATGGCATGGTCCGGATAGACTTTACAGTAGTGACAGGCATGGTGACTGGCTATGCGAATATCAGAAAAGTCTTTTTTTATGAGGGGAGCTATTTCGTCCACTTTGGAATATAAGATTTCCACCATGTGAAAAACATTGTTTTCACTGCTTAAATCTCCCTCATTATATTTCATATCAGAAAGGCCCGCTCTCTCCAGTATACCATTTATTTCATCCCTGGCCTTTTCATTTGAATTAAGTAAATTAATTGATTTTTTCAGTATAGCATAGCAGGTGGAACATAAGGTTACTATATTTTCATGTCCTGATTTTCTGGCCAGGGCAATGTTTCGAACTGCTAGAGCAGAGGTCGAAACCTGGTCAAAAAGATCATAGTAGAATCCCAGGCCAGTGCAACAGGATTGTTTAGGATCTATAGCATATTCTATCCCCAACTTGTCAAAGATATATTTAGTGGATGATTCTACTCCAGGATACTCCACATTGACCATACAACTTTTAAAGAGGAGAATGTTTTTATCAGGAATGTTTTTCATGATATTTACCCGTTTAAATGATTAAAATTAAGTTTAAAACTATATTTCAAGTTTTATAAGATTTTTTATTGATTTTTAATCTAATTTTATATTAAAGTTTATAATTTAATTTTTTGTTGCTTAATTTCTGAGCTTGTTGCTCAATAAGGTTTAGTTTTTTATTCAAGATAAAAAAATAAAAATAATTCAGATTTCAGTATCACTGTAGTGCATTAATTATGATAATTGATTATATTAAATCATATTATATTAGGTCAATTATCACGATTCACCTTGTTTTTGAAATGTTTCCAATCTCTTTTTAAAGCCTGATTCGATTAGAATATTTCTTATTTCATCCAGGGACTCTCCCTTGAGGTTATAATCAACTAATCCCAGTTCTTCCCGAATATCTTCGAGATTGATTTTTAATTGGATGTAATGATCTCCGAAATCTTTTACCAGTGCATCAAAGAAGTCACTGGGTATGGCTCCCACTCCAAAGTCCATGTAACTGTAACCATAAGACAGGAATTCTACAATTCTTTCATTATTCCCTCCTTCAAGGAGAATGGTTTCTCTTAGTATTTGATTTACTTGGCAAGCACTGTTATTTACGGGACAATTACTTTGACAGGTATAACAGTAAAAACAGTTCCATATGTCTGGATTTTCTTTGATTTCTTGATCATCATCCAGAACCATTTTTACCATTTCCCGGGGATCATAATTACTATGTTTAGCAGCAGGACAATTAGATGTGCATAAACCGCATTGCATGCAGCGTTTTAACCCCAAATCAGCAGAAGCCTTGTAATCACTTTTAATTTCTTCTACCATATTCTGTGAACGGCGATCCATTCCTTTTTTTAGCATCCTTTTTGAACCTCATTAATTTAATTAAAAATTATAATAAATTTGTTGGATTAAGAATTTGTAAGAATTTTATTTTAATATTATAAATAATTAGCTATACTTAATTATTGCTATTTTTAAATTTATTTTATATTATTCTTTGGAATTAATATAATAAAAATTTAGTTGATTGAATTAATTAAAATACTTAATTGAACATTATTAATGATGTTAAATTATTTATTTATAAAATTTTATTCTAAATTATTAATCAATTACCAATGTTTGCATAATTAAAAGTTTTTAAAGATCCAAATATTAATTAAGTCCCAATGTATCTAGCATAAAGCGATTTAGCCATATTTCCATCATTAGTCCCTTTAATAATGGCCCTTGCATCCCTGAATATTGAAATTTCAAATTCTTCTGTTTTGAATAGAAGTAAAAAGTCAGAGGCCTTGACTTCACCTAATTTTTCCAAATTAGATGCTAAATCAAGTAATGATATCTGTTTGGCCCTAGCTGGAGTTATTTGCACTGCATTTCTTCCACAAAGTGATGTAATTATTTCTTTATCCTCAGCTTCCAGGAATTCGAAGTTTTTCTCTCCACAGCAAGTACAATCTTCTACTTTCTTAACAATAATCTGGTCAATAGAATTATCCCAAGCATCATACACAATTAATTTACCGTCGTTATAGGATTCCTGATGTTCAATAGAATCATTCGCAACATCATCTGTTTTTTCCAGATCTTGATTTTCTTTAGAATTTTTTAAAGTAGAATAAGCACCTAAAATTATTTTTAAAGCTTCAGTACTTTCCATAGATCCCATGATAGCCGTAACAGTATTTAATACGCCCAATGTGT
>JAHFBZ010000134.1 GCA_023249725.1 Methanobacteriaceae archaeon | reverse complement strand
AATAACAATATATTCGATTATTGAATTTTAATTTATGAATCTTTATTTGATACAATTTAATTAAAAAATTTAAGTTATTAGATTTTCAGCTCAAATTCAGTAGCTGGAATATCTAAGTCTTCATCTTCTTTAATTATGCCTTTTTGCCTTAATAATTGTCTGGCCAATAACCAGTAAACAAGAGCAATAGCCTTTCTACCTTTGTTGTTAACAGGAAGAGCAAAGTCAACATTACCTAGTAAGTTCTCAGTATCACATAAACCAACAACAGGAATTCCTATTTGTTTAGCTTCAATAATGGCCTGAGAGTCAGATCTAGGATCAGTTACAACTAGTACTTTTGGTTCTATAAATTTAGCATAATTAGGATTGGTTAAAGTTCCAGGTATGAAACGTCCAGGTATAGTTTTAGCACTGGTAACTTGCCCGAATTTTTTTACAGGAGCTTGTCCGTATTGTCGGGTAGATACAACTAATATATCGTCAACATCGTATTTGGCTAAGAATTTTGATGCTTCAATGATTCTATCATTGGTTTTGCGAACATCTAAAACATACAAACCGTCAGATCTTACTCGGTAGATGTATCTCTCCATATCTCCAGTTTTCTGTTGAGTTCCAATGTGTAAACCTGCTGCTAAGTACTTGTCCAGTGGGATTAATAGTTCTGACAAAATATCACCTCATTTTTAAAATTTTTAATAATAGCTCTGTAATTCTAACATTATAGATAGAGTAACATGATGCATTTTTTCAACAATTTAGTAGATTACTCGTCAACTTTACAAAATCATTAATAATTGAATATTTTTATTCAATTATTCCATTCAGGATATAAAGTTAATATAATCTATAATTACCATTTAAATATTTCTTATAACTATTCTTAAAGTTCAAATAAATTGAACAATGATTGTAATAACTTCAATAGACCATATAATTTGAAAAATCATAGTTTTTTTTAGTTTGATAAATAAAAATAATGAATAATTAGTGAATAATTATTCATCTGACTTATTCAATACTGATTTAAGTCAATTCATTTATCCAAAATGGCCATTGAAGGATTGGAAAGCTCTTCTTCAATACGTATAAGTTCATTTAGTTTAGCTATTCTTTCTCCACCTAAAGCTCCGGTTTTTATTAAAGGAGCTGAGAAAGCAACAGCTAGATGCGCAATAGTTTCATCAGTAGTTTCACCAGAACGGTGCGATACTACAGGAACGTATTGATTCTCTTTAGCTAATTTCACAGTTTCATAAGTGTCAGTGAGAGTTCCAATCTGGTTAGGTTTAATGATAATAGAATTTCCAGACTTCTGATCGATTCCTTCCCGTAATATATTCTTGTTAGTTACAAAAAGGTCATCCCCACAAATCAGGCATTTATCTCCTATTTTAGCTGTCAATTCTGAGAATCCAATAAAGTCCGCTTCATCCAGTGGATCTTCCACATATAACATATGGTAAGTTTCAATAATTTCTTTTACAAATTCAATTTGCTCTCCAGTATCCCGAGCAATGTTCTCTTGGCCGTAGATATATTTTTCCTGGGAAGCATCCCACATTTCACTAGCTGCCATGTCCAGAGAAGGCCTGATTTTTATGCCCATTTCATCTCCTACTTCTTCACACGCTTTAGCTTGCATTTCTAAAGCATCGTCGTTTGAAATATTAGGGGCCCATCCACCTTCATCGCCTTTTCCACCAGTGAAAGATTTATTTTTGACTTGAATTAGCTCTTTTAATCTTTTGTGAACATTAGAATTTGCAAAAACTGCTTCAGTAATATTGCTGGCACCTACAGGAACGATTAAAAATTCCTGAATATCCGGAGCGTGTTTACCAGCATGTGCTCCCCCATTAATCATATTACCTAAAGGATAAGGAATTTCAGTGTTCATATTGCCACCTAAAAACTTGTATAGGGGCATATTATATGATGCAGCAGCTGCCTTGGCCACTGCCATGGAAACAGCAACCGTGGTATTACCACCAATTGATGAAAGATTTTCAGTTCCATCAATCTCTTTTAAGACCATATCTATATCTTGCAGGTCTTCAGCATCCATTCCAATCAATTCAGAAGATATTACATCTTCTACTTCACCGATTATTTTGTCTACCCCACCTTCAGGGAAAGCCACAACTTCTCTGGAACCAGTACTGGCACCGCTGGGTGCAGCGGCACGGCCAAAACCATTCCATGTTATGACATCCACTTCTAGAGTAGGGTTTCCTCTACTATCTAAAATTTTACGTACACGGACGTCTTCAATAACGCTATCCACAAAAACACCTCTTATGAAAAAATAGTGGTTTAATTAGTGGTTATTTTCTTATATCTAAAGGGATAACTTTCTTTTTAAGTTCTAAAGTAGCTATATCTATAGGATCCAGAGAGTCAGGTACCTTAACTAAAGGTTTTGCTCCCATAGAAAGCTGAAGAGCTCTTGCACCTATAATTCTAGCTTTTTCAAATCGGGTTAATTTACTTGATACCATTAAATCTCTCCTCCATGATCATTAAGGATTCTTTGAATTCTTTTTGAATTCTAAATTCAGCAAGAATCAATAATTTAAATCGGAAATGTTGAATCACTGATTAAAAAATATAATTCTTGCATCTGAGTTGAGATATAATATTAATTAAACTTTCGAGTTATTAAACTTATCAAGAATTTTATATTATTTAATATATGTTCTTAATAAGAATAACTGAAGTTAAAATGATGGGACCGCCGAGATTTGAACTCGGGTCTCCAGCGTTCCGGTGTTGACCATCCCCGTTCCAGTTGAAAGAATTACATTTAGCCAGATAAAATTAAAATTTCTTAAATTATTTTAAATTATCTGGAATAACTCCATATAATTGGCAAAATAAATAGGCCAATTATGATTAATACATAACTTTAAATTTGTTCAATGGCTGGGAGGATGGACCAAGCTACCCTACGGTCCCCTTTTACCAGGTCTCAACATGGGAAATTAACATTCTTCTACAACAGTATCTGGAAAGTCCCAGATCATCTAAAACCACTTTAGGATCTTCACCTTCGGCGGTCCTATTTTGATATTCATCAAAATATGCTGAAACTGCTTTACCACAGCTTATACATCGTATTGGGATCATAACAAATCATCAATCTTTTTTTTTATTATATTTTTAATACGAATTAAATTTGTATGGAT
>JAHFBZ010000133.1 GCA_023249725.1 Methanobacteriaceae archaeon | reverse complement strand
AATATTGCCTGCTGCTTCACCAGGCGAATAATGATTACCTTTTTCAAGCAATACAACTTTTTTTCCATTTTTTGCTAATTCACGACAAATAGTCGCTCCTCCAGCACCACTACCGATTATTAAAATTTTTTGGGCCATTTTATCACAGTATAATAATTATAATTTTTTTATATTTTTTAAATTTTAGTTGTATTTAATTTCAACTAATTTCTGACTTTTCAACCCTATTAACTATTGTTATATAACAATAGTTAAATATATAGTTTACGGAAATAGTAAAAATCAGAAGAGTATTTAAGAAGGTTATATTGTCATTTAAATCAATTAAAGTGATCAAATTAGTAAAAATAAATAAAATAAAGTTCTAAATTATAAGAAATTGAATATGAACAAATAAAAAGTGGAGAATAATGGAACTAATTAAAAAAATATAATACAAGGAAATTAATCTGGATTTTCCCTCCCAATTCGCAGAGCATTAAGGATGACTGCCAGAGTTAGTCCCATGTCTCCAAATGTAACGGCCATCCATAGTGATACAAATCCAAACACGGCGAAAACTGCCAGGGATATTTGAATTAATAAAGCTGCTGCCACATTCTGTTTAACAATAGCCATTGTTTTCTTGCTTAAGCGTAGGAGATAGTTGATTTTAGAAATATCATCATGCATTAATGCTATGTCCGCGGTTTCTATAGCCACATCTGAACCTGCCGCTCCCATTGCTATGCCTACATTAGATCGTGCAAGTGCTGGTGCATCATTTACTCCATCCCCTACCATGGCCAAAGATTCATTCTTAGTTAATAATTCATCAATGATTCTAACTTTATCTTCAGGTAACAATTCTGCATAATATTCATCTATTCCCAGACTTTCTGCGACTGTTTTGGCGGTTTTATCATTGTCGCCGGTAAGCATTACGGTTTTAATTCCATTATTTTTTAATTCCTGAACTGTACTTTTTGATAAATCCCTAATCTTGTCTCTTAATCCAATTAAACCAATTATATGCTTATCATTACCTACCAGTATGGCCGTTTTCCCATTGTTTTGAAGTTTCTGTATTAAATCCTCTGGAAATTCATATTCAGATTTAAAAAGACTTTTTTTACCAATATAAAACATTTCACCATTAATTTTTCCTTTTACACCATTTCCAGTTATTGATTCAAAATCTTTTACCTCATTTAATTCAATATCTGATTTTTCTACATGTTTTATGACTGCTTCGGCAAGTGGATGCTTAGATTTTGATTCTAATGAACCCGCAATACTTAAAACTTCATGGGCGGAATAATTGTTTAAATTGATAATATCCGTTACTTCTAATTCACCTTGGGTTAGGGTTCCGGTCTTATCAAATACCATTACCTTAATTTTTTGCATTTCTTCAATATATTTAGATCCTTTAATTAATACCCCATTTTTGGTACTTGCCGTAATTCCTGAAACCATAGCTACCGGAGTAGATAACAGAAATGCACATGGACAGGATATTATGAGGAGCACTAATGCTCGGTAAACCCAGGTATCTAAAGGCAATCCAAATATTAATACTGGTACGGTGGCAACGATTGCCGCCATTAAGATTACGGCAGGGGTGTAGTATTTTGCTAATTTATCGATGAAATTTTCGGTGCTGGATTTTCTTTTTTGTGATTCTTTAACTAGTTCCACTATTTTTGAGAGAACGGTTTCTTTAGATTTTTTAGTTACTTCTATTTCCAGATAGCCTTCTTCATTTAAGGTTCCGGTAAAGACACTGTCGCCCATTGTTTTGGTAACCGGAATACTTTCTCCAGTTATTGGCGCTTGATTTATGGCTGAGATACCTTCAGTAACTATTCCATCTAAAGGTATTTTGTCTCCTGGTTTAACAATGATAATGTCACCAATAGTTACAGTATGTACCTGGGTTTCAGTGTTTTTACCATCTTTTTTCACGGTAGCTGTATCTGGTGCGAGTTTTAGAAGTGCTGCTATTGATTTTCGTGCCTTCTCACCCGCGTAATTTTCTAAATATACTGCAATATAGAATAAAAAGATTACAACTGCTCCTTCTGCACCAGAACCTATTAAAAATGAACCTAAGACTGCCAGGGTCATTAAAAAGTTCATGGTAAAATTACCTTTTAGCAGAGCTCGAATTCCGTTTTTAATTATTTCATATCCCGATATTGCAATGACTGATAAAAATAATAATTCATGCAATATTGCGGGGCCTTTAAAAAAATCGAGGTATAATCCCAACACTAGCAATATTGCTGAAGTTGATATGATTAGTAATGGTTTTCTACCCCATATCTGTTTTTTTTCTTCTAATAGGCCCTCTTCACATCCACAGGTACTGCAAGATTCATCAATTTCACAATTATCTTGTTTATCTGGTTCATTTTTGGAATCTTCATCACAACCACAAGAATTTTCAGTAGGATTAATGCTATTTTTGGAATCTTCATCACAACCACAAGAATTTTCAGTAGGATTAATGTTATTTTTGGCTTGAGAATTCATATTAGAGTCTTGATGAAGAGAATTGGTTTGTTTTTCACTGTTTTTTGACATTAAATCACCAAATTATCAACAGGAATATTATTAATAAATGTTCATATGAGTATATATTCATATATATTTTATATATTTAAATCTTTTGTCCTGAAACTTGTGAAAAAAATAGTGAAAAATAAATTCTAAAAAAAAATAAAAAATAGGTTTTATTCATTTAAATATAATAAACCAGTTGATCTAGCATAGAAAATGATCATTAATGGAATTATTATAAGTGGAACTAGAATTAAACCTACCAACAACAGGCCCAATATATAAGATATTAATACAGCCACTATAATCACAAAATATAGGGCAACGACCCATATTACTGCTTTTCCCCATCTGATATCTTTTATTTTTTCTCTTAATTGAGAAAGTTCAAAAGCAGCACTCATTTTATCATGGTAGGCCATGTTGGCAACTCCTAATGGGAACATTATGGCATACAAAACCATTACGACCAGCATTATCAGATAGGTCAGGAATATTGATAAATACATTCCCCAGAATAATAATCCTGAGCTAAGTAATGCTCCTGGAGTAAGTGCAGCTGAGCTGGAAAGGGTTCCGGTGAAAATACTCAAGAAACCACCAAGAAGGCCAAATATTAGAAATATTATCACTATAGGAATAATTGCTATAATGCCGAA
>JAHFBZ010000075.1 GCA_023249725.1 Methanobacteriaceae archaeon | reverse complement strand
ATATCTTTTGTGCTTCTTTGTATTTTATTTGTGCTTGTATCGTTTTTCCTTGTATTTGAAGGTCGATGGCTTGTTTTTTTGTTTTATAGTATTGTAGTTTGAGTTCAATGTATTTTCCTAATTCAGCACTGTATTCTTTTTGAGTATCTGATGTCGAGCTTTTCAGCAATTTTTTATTCCATAAAACCGCGTTAGTAGTAATTTCAATCATCTTTTGATAATTTCCCTGAGCTTTTTTTAGGTCGGAGTTATTTGCATTTGAATTAGTTGAATTCTTAATAAAAGAATCTGCCTCTGCCTGAAGAAGATTATCAAACTCTAAAATCATTATTTGATTACTAAATGCTGTTTCAAAGTCCCAATTGGTTGTCATAGAGTTGCTTATATATCCCATTGATAGTAGTACAGCTGCGATTACAATGATGGTGGGCATAAATAGTCTTTTATCTTTTTCTCGTATTAGGTTGATTATAATTCCTATGATGGTTCCAGCGAAGGCCCAGAAAATACATCCTATTATTGAGGAGAATCCCAGTACAGATATACCTGAATCATCCACTGGAGTGCCCGCAAGTATTAATAACCCGGCAATGGTTCCAGCTATTATCCCTGAAATGAGAGGATTGAAATCGTATCCCGCACGCACATTTTTATCATAAGATAAAACAGTAGCTATGGCTCCAGAAAGCATGACCCAAGGTATGAAAGTAGCTAGTAGGAGATTTCCATCACCCATCAGAGCCCGGAGGATAAATAATAATATAACACCAAAAGCAGCCCCTATTCCTACAGGTATCCAACAAATCCGATATTTATTCTCATTAACTCCTTTACCACACTTTTTACAACATTCTACATCATCGGGGTTCTCTGTGCCGCAATTTTTACACTTCATCTATTGATTCTCCATTAATCATTAAAAACATGAAAATTAGATTTATAAATAAAATTAAGATTATTAATCTCTTAAAATAATTACACAAAATAATATTTAATAATTTCTAAATGATTTTGATGTATAAAATATTCTTTGTTTAGAATTATTGTAAAAAAATAAGGCCAAAAGATGAAAATTAAAATTTAATACATAAATCAATTGTAAATAATAATAAGAAACTATTTATAGAACCTCTAACCCATCGATAGATTACAAGAACAATTATGAGGTGATTATTGTGGCACAGTTAGGTGGCCAAGGCCAACAGATATTAATATTACCTGAAGGTACTGACCGTTTTATGGGTAGAGACGCCCAGAGATTAAATATTTTAGCTGGAAAAATATTAGCAGAAACCATTCGGACTACTTTAGGTCCCAAGGGAATGGATAAAATGCTAGTGGATTCCTTAGGAGACATCGTAGTTACTAATGATGGAGTAACCATCCTCCGAGAAATGGATATTGCTCATCCTGCTGCAAAAATGCTAGTAGAAGTAGCAAAAACCCAGGAAGACGAAGTAGGAGACGGAACTACTACTGCAGTAATTATTGCAGGAGAATTACTCAAAAAAGCTGAAAACTTACTGGAAATGGATGTTCATCCAACAATCATTGCCATGGGTTACAGGCAAGCAGCAGTAAAAGCTCAAGAAATCTTAGAAGAAATTTCATTTGATGCTTCTGATAAAGACACTTTATTAAAAGTGGCCATGACTGCTATGACTGGTAAAGGTTCTGAAAAAGCTAAAGAATCATTAGCAGAACTAATTGTTGGATCAGTTATGCAAGTTGAAGAAGATGGGGAAGTTGAAAAGGACAACATAAACATTCAGAGAATCCAAGGCGCAAGTGTGGACGAATCTGAAATTGTTAATGGTGTTGTTATCGACAAAAGCCGAGCTGACTCAGCTATGCCTAAGAAGATTGAAAACGCTAAAGTTGCTCTCTTAAAGTACCCAATTGAAGTAAAAGATCTAGAAACTGATGCTAAAATCAAATTAACTGACCCTGCTCAAATGCAAGCTTTCATTGAAAATGAAGAGCAAATGATCAAAGACATGGTTGCTAAAGTAGTAGATTCTGGTGCAAATGTCTTATTCTGTCAAAAGGGAATTGATGACTTGGCCCAGCACTATCTGGCCAGAGCAGGAATCCTTGCTGTTAAAAGGGCTAAAAAATCTGACATGACCCGATTACAAAAAGCTACTGGTGCTCAACTGGTAACTAACATCGATGATTTAGGTTCTGATGATTTAGGAGAAGCAGGATTAGTATATGAGAAAAAAATCTTTGATGAAGTTCTCATATTTGTAGAAGACTGCAAAGAACCTAAAGCTGTTTCCATTATCTTAAGAGGAAGCACCCGACACGTGGCTGAAGAAATTGAGCGAGCCCTTGACGATGCTATTGGTGTAGTTGCTGCTACTTTAGAAGATAAAAAGGTTGTTATCGGTGGAGGAGCTCCAGAAATAGCAATTGCTAAAGGACTCAGAGCTTTCGCTGACACTATTAGTGGAAGAGAACAATTAGCTGTTGCAGCATTTGCAGAAGCTTTAGAAATCGTTCCTAGAACACTAGCTGAAAACGCAGGTTTAGACAGTATAGATGCTATTGTAGATTTACGGTCTGCCCACGAAACCTCCCACTACATGGGATTAGATGTTTTCCAGGGAGAAGTAACTGACATGAAAGAAGCAGGCGTAATCGAACCTCAAAGAGTCAAAAAACAAGCCATCCAATCTGCTGCTGAAGCTGCAGAAATGATTCTAAGAATTGACGACATGATTGCAGCCAGCGGTGCCTTTGAAGGTAGAGGTGGCGAAATGGAAGGTATGGGTGGAATGCCCGGTGGAATGCCTGGTGGAATGCCCGGTGGAATGCCTCCAATGATGTAATAGATGGGAATTAACCATTCTATCTTTTTTCATTTTTCTTTTTATTTCTATTTTTAAAAATTTATTTTAAAATATTTTAAAAAAATTATAAACTAATTTTTTTCTAAATGTTCAATATTATTCCAATAATTCAATAAAATTGCAATAATCTTTAATTTTTTGTTTTAATTATATCCAGAAATCCTAAATATTAACGACAAATTAATATTTAACATGATTAATCAATATTTATAATGATTAATAATAGTAAAATATATATGTCAAAGCTAACTTAATTAGTATCATTGAAAAGTGAAAGGATGGTGCAATATGACTAAGGACACCTCTGTTCTCCTAGATGAAAAAAGGCTTTTTAAACCAAACTATAAAATTGTGGAAGAAGCCCATGTGAAAAACTGGGAGGCTGAAATCGAAAAAGGAAAAGACCTGGAAAAATACTGGTCTGAAAAAGCAGAACAATTTGAATGGTTTGAAAAATGGGACAAAGTTCTGGATGAAAGTAAAAAACCATTTTACAAGTGGTTCACCAATGGGAAAATTAACCTGGCCTACAACGCAGTTGATAGGTGGATTTCAACTGATAAAAGGAACCAGGTAGCCATTTTATATACCAATGAAAGGGGAGATGAAAAAAAACTCACCTACTACGAACTTTACCGTGAAGTAAATAAAATGGCCAATGCTCTGAAAAATTTAGGCATTAAAAAGGGAGATACCGTATCAATGTATCTGCCCATGTGCCCTGAACTCCTAATTTCTATGCTGGCCTGTACCAAAATTGGTGCTGTTCACAGTGTAGTTTATTCCGGACTTAGTGTAGGAGCATTCGTTGAAAGAATGAACGATGCTGATGCCAAGGTTTTGATTACTGCAGATGGGACTTTTAGAAGGGGAAAAATAATAGATCTCAAAAAAATCGTGGATGAATCCATTCTTCAGTGCCCTACTATCGAAACAGTAGTAGTGGTTAGGCACACCGGAAACCCCATTAATGTTTCTGAATTAAGTGGTAGGGAAATATTATATGATAGGCTGGTAGAAGGTGAATCAGGTGAATGTCCTGTTGAAGAAATGGATTCAGAAGATCCCTTATTTATCCTTTACACCTCAGGAAGTACAGGAAAACCAAAAGGGGTCCTGCATACTACTGCTGGATACATGGTAGGTGTGGCCACGACCTTGAAAAATGTATTTGACATACACAATGGTGATTTATGGTGGTGTACCGCAGATATAGGTTGGATAACAGGTCACAGTTACCTTATATATGGCCCATTACTTTTGGGTACAACTACACTGGTTTATGAAGGTGCACCAGATTATCCCGATCCCGGAGCCTGGTGGAAGATTGTGGAAAAATACGGTGTTACCAAATTATACACCGCCCCTACAGCAATCAGACACCTTATGAGATACGGAAGCAAGTATCCAAACATGTATAACTTGTCTTCGTTGAAAATACTGGGAAGTGTTGGAGAACCAATTAATCCTGAGGCCTGGATGTGGTTCTACAAAAATATAGGGAAAGAAAAAATACCTATAATGGATACCTGGTGGCAAACTGAAACAGGAATGCACATGATATCGCCGATTCCAGTTTCCCCATTGAAACCAGGTACAGCAACCTTGCCCCTTCCAGGAATAGATGCTGATGTGGTAGATGAAAAAGGTAACTCTGTGCCTCTTGGAAAAGGAGGGTATCTGGTAATTAAAAAACCATGGCCCGCCATGTTTAGAACCCTTTATAATGACGAAGAACGTTTTATTAACGTTTACTGGAAAGAAATTCCCGGTGGAGTTTACCGGGCAGGTGACCTGGCTCGAAAAGACGAAGACGGATATATATGGATTCAAGGCCGTTCTGATGATGTTCTTAATATTGCTGGCCATAGGGTAGGGTCTGCTGAAGTCGAATCAGCCTTTGTTTCCCATCCAGCTGTGGTTGAATCCGCAGTTATTGGAAAATCAGATCCTATTAAAGGTGAGGTGATTAAAGCCTTCTTGATACTAAAAGAAGGTTATAAATTAAACACTACTCTTATTGAAGATCTTAAAAAGCATATACGTTATGAATTAGGGCCTGTAGCAGTAATTGGGGATATTGAACAATTGGATGCATTACCAAAAACCAGAAGTGGTAAAATAATGAGGAGAATTCTTCGTGCACAGGAAATGGGTGAAGATTTAGGTGACACCTCAACCTTGGAGGAATAAAATGGTAATTATTACTAAATGATCAAATAAAATTTAAATATATTTTTTAAAAAAAGGAGATGGGTTAAAAGATTGATTGAATTGTTAATAATGAAATAAGGTGATTTAATGCCTAATACATTAAGAAGTCAAATAGGAATATATGCTCTGAATAGTGAAATGAACTACAATAGCAATTGCCCAGCATACAGCACGAGAGAGAAATATAATTTATTAAGAGAACTTTCTAATAATTTATTGGAAAAAATGTACCAGCGCAATTGTTACAGTGTTCGAAAAACCTATGCATCGTATCAAAACTCCAAATAATGTCAATAATATTTTAATTAAAAAATAGGAGGATAATAAAATGGAAAATAAAAAAACCGTCATTTTAAAAGATTTGACGGCAAATCCAGCTCCACTTGGACTTTTAGGATTTGGACTTACCACCGTATTATTAAATATACATAATGCAGGTTTTTTCCCAATAAATAGTATGATTCTGGCTATGGGAATTGCTTATGGTGGAATAGCCCAAATATTAGCCTGTGGGATGGAATTCAAAAAAGGTAACACATTTGGTACAGTAGCATTTGGGTCATATGGATTATTCTGGTGGAGTTTTGTACTCTTAATCATACTTCCTAAATTGAATTTAGCTGCTGCACCGGATAAATTATCTCTAGCAGCATATCTATTCATGTGGGGCTTATTTACCTTAGTAATGTTCTTTGGAACTCTTAAACTTAGCAGAGGGCTACAAGTAGTATTTTTCTCATTGGCGGTCTTATTCTTCCTTTTAGCCTTAGGAGATATAACGGGCAATGCTACAATAACAATTATAGCCGGTTATGAAGGAATCTTCACTGGTTTCGCTGCTATATATGTTGGATTAGCACAGGTTCTTAACGAAACTTATGGTAAAGAGTTATTACCTACTTAAAAAACCAATATTTACTTGAAAAAATTTAATTTGACGCCTCCATGTCAAAAATGGCCCATTGATTTATTTAAGCTCAATGGGTCAATATTTTTTATATTTATTTTTATAATTTTATAAAAAAATATTTATTTTAAAATCAAGTTTTTTAAACATCTATTTTAAATCCAATATCTACTTCACTGGCTGGCTTGCCACCCCTTAAAGCCCAGTTATCCATTGGTAGTTCATAAAGAACTGTAGTAATGTCATCTCCATCAATTCCCGGATTTTTTGCCAATTTATCCACTAAATTTTGATAGAATGCTTTCTTGGCCTCTAAAGATCTTCCAGGAAACATAGTTATCTCAATTAAAGTAACATGTTCTGATTTATTGGGTGGAAATTCAAAATTTTCTTTTTCTAACTCGTAAAGACGCTGAAAACGATCATCATCGGGTATTTTAATAGATTCTACCAAAGCATCATGAACCGCGTCCAGAATGGCCTTTTTGTACTCTTTAGAGTAACCTTTTAAAATTTCTATTTTTACAAGTGGCAATATTCTCACACCTTTTTTTATTGGTAAAATTTATTAAAAAATATGTAATAAAATATTTTATTTATTCTTTATTTATTCTATTTAAAAATGCTACTAATTTCTAATCATTTATAATGATTTTAGGCCAACCAAAAATTATATATAAGAATTTAATTTAAATATTATTAATTAATTTAGGTGGGCCTAAAATGTCAGACAAAAATTTAGGTAGTGAATCATTAAGCGAAAACATTGAAGAATACTTAGAAATTCTTTATAAACTTAGTAAAGGAGACCAATTAGTCAAAACTTCTAAAATATCGACTAATTTAAATATAGCACCGGGAAGTGTCACTCAAATGCTAAAAAAGCTTGATGCTATGGGTTACGTAAAATATTCTCCATATAAAGGAGCAATTTTAACTGAAACTGGTCTTAAAAAAGCTAAAAGTGTTACTAGAAAGCATAGATTACTTGAAAAATTTTTACATGACATTTTAAAAATTAAAAAAGAAAAAGTGCACGACCAGGCCTGTGATATGGAACACACACTATCTGATGATGCAGAAAGAGCCCTTTGCCATCTTTTAGAAAGACCAGATGAATGTCCTGATGATGAAGAATTAATTCCAGCATGTAATTTTAGTTTTCAAAGCTGTGAAGAATGTATGGAAAGGAAAAATGAAGAAGTTGAGCAGGTTGGAAATCGAAAAGAGAATTTAGTTTCCATTGTTGATCTTCATGAACATGAAAAAGGTAAGGTTTCATTTATAAGAGGAGATTACAAGGTTATTAGACGCCTAATGGACATGGGAATAACCATGGGCGCTACCATAAGCATGATGCAAATTGCACCTTTTAAAGGACCTGTTGAAATCGCGGTTAGGGGATCAAAGCTTGCTTTAGGAAGAGAAATAGCCAACAATGTCTTTGTTGAACTTATACCTGAAAATATTGATAATAATGGAGCTGCGGTTCATGGATAAGTCAACTGAAAATGCAGATAACCCCAACATTACCAATAATAATGCTGATTTTACCATAGCCCTGGCAGGAAATGCTAATGTTGGTAAAAGTGTTATATTTAATCACCTTACAGGTTCCAAACAAACAGTAGGCAACTGGCCGGGAAAAACCGTAGAAAGGGCTGAAGGTAAACTACTATTTGATGATTATAATATTCATGTAATTGATTTACCTGGTATTTACTCATTTTCCACGTTTTCCATGGAAGAAATTGTTTCTCGTGAGTACATAGCTCATGAAAAACCAGATGTAGTTATTAATGTTCTTGATGCATCTGTTTTAGAGAGGAATCTATTTTTTACCATACAATTAATGGAAATGGAAATTCCCATGGTAATATGTATAAATCAAATGGATATTGCCAAACAAAAGGGCATAGTTATTGATACTGAAAAACTGGAGAAAGCATTGGGCATTCCAGTTATTCCCACCGTTGCTATTCGAGGAGAAGGACTCCAAGAATTAATTAAAAAAGCTTTAGAAGTTTCAAAAACCCGAAAAGAGAACAAAATACCTATTGATTATAAAGCAATTGAATATGGCGGTGAAATTGAAAACAGAATTAAATTACTGAAAGATTTAATGGATTCTGAAAATCTGGAATTAGAATACCCTAATAAATGGATGGCTATAAAAATACTGGAAAATGATCCAGAGATTAAAAATCTAGTAAATTCAAAATCTCCCAATATAATCCCTTTTGCCTATCAACTAGAATTAGGAATAGAAAAAATTCACCAAGAACCTGCTTTTGCAGTTATGGCATCAGAAAGATATGGGCTGGCTAATAAAATCGCTTCCGGGGCTCAAATTCAGACAGACGTTAAAATCACCTTTTCCGATAAGTTGGATAATGTTTTAACCCATCCTTTTTATGGATACATTACTTCAACCATGGTCATATTAGGGCTGCTTCTATGGACTTTTATAATTGGAGATTTTATTTCAGGAATAATAACTAATGCACTGAGTTTTTTCCAGCCAGTTGATCCCAGCACATCTAGTACCATACCAGTTATATTATGGAATGGTGCTTTTGGAGGTTTAGTTGCCGGATTAACTCTCATTGTACCATTTGTGATCCCATTTTACATTCTTTTATCTTATATTGAAAATTCCGGCCTTTTAACCCGAGTAGCATTCATGATGGATACTTTCATGCATAAAATCGGATTACATGGTAAAGCTCTCATTCCACTCATATTAGGGTATGGGTGCAGTGTTCCAGCAATTGACAGTACTAGGATTCTTGAAAGTAGAAGAGAAAGACTTTTAGCAGCATTCGCCATTACATTTGCACCTTGTGCAGCACGAACAATAATTATATTGAGTCTAGTGGCCATATTCGTCAGCATATGGTGGGCTTTGGCATTGTATGTGCTTGATCTGGTTATAATTTTCATTATGGGAAAATTGGCCCTTAAAGCAATGCCTGGAGAATCAACCAGTCTTATTATGGAAATGCACTCTTTAAGGATGCCCACAGCACCTATGGTATTTAAACAGACCTGGAACCGCACCAAATCGTTAATTTATTTAGTATTTCCTATTTTTATAATAGGTGGGGCCATAATACAAGTTTTATATGTTTTAGGCGTTCTAAATTTTATAGGAAATCTCCTAACACCACTAACCGTTGGTTGGCTTGGTTTACCTGCCTTTGCAGGAGTCCTGCTTTTGCTGGGAATTGTAAGAAAAGAATTCATTCTCCTAACTCTGGTTTCATTTGTGGGAACCGATTTAAGCCTGGCTTTAACCTCACAACAATTTATTGTATTGGCCATAGTAGGAATGCTTTATATTCCCTGCCTTTCCACAATTGGGATATTATTAAGAGAATTTGGAGTAAAAGCATCCAGTATAATAACCACTGCTAATTTAGTTACGGCATTCATTGTAGGGGGCATTTTTGCCCACATACTTCCATTTATTTTGTAAAATAGAAATATAAAACAATTAAGAAAACAAAACAGAATTAAGTGGATTTATTGTTATTTAAAATAATTTTATTCAATACTGAAAAATAAATATTAATTATGTATAAAATAAATTAAAAATATTAAGTTTATTTAAAATACTGGAGTGAATCTATGAAAAAAATCCGAATTTATTCCTGGAATGTAAATGGAATCCGAGCTATCCATAAAAAAGGGTTTTTAGAGTGGTTAAATGAAGATCATCCCGACATTCTTTGTATTCAGGAAACAAAAGCTAATCTAGATCAACTTCCTAAAAAACTAGTTAATGTTGATGGTTATAAAAGTTACTTCAACTCTGCTGAGAGAAAAGGTTACAGTGGAGTTGGCATTTATTCATCCCTGAAACCAACAAAAATTGATAATGGATTTGGAATAAAAAAATTTGACATGGAAGGCCGAGTCCAAATTGCAGATTATGATGATTTTGTTTTATTCAACATCTATTTCCCTAACGGAAAAATGTCAGACGAACGATTAAAATACAAGCTCGATTTTTATGATGCTTTCCTTGAACATGTAAACAATCTGCGTGATGAAGGAAGAAATATTGTTGTTTGTGGTGATGTCAATACAGCCCATAATGAAATAGACCTTGCTCATCCAAAGGAAAATAGTAAAATTTCAGGATTTTTGCCTGTGGAAAGGGCCTGGATAGACAAATTTTTGGAAAATGGATATGTAGATACCTTCCGGATGTTCAACCAAGAGCCAGAACAGTACACTTGGTGGAGTTATAGAACCAAAGCTAGGGATAGGAATGTGGGATGGAGACTGGACTACTTCTTTGTTAATGAAGAGTTCAAAAATAAAATAAAAGCTTCTTATATTTTATCCGATGTTATGGGTTCGGATCATTGCCCCATTGGAATTGAAATACAAATATAATAAATTCTAAATTAAAATAGCTTTATTATTTTTAATAATTAAATTTTAATAAAATAAAATAATAAAGTAAAAAATTAAAAAAATAGAAAATAAAAGAAGTAAAAATACTATGAGGTATTATTCATACCTTAGTCTTCTTCATATTCCATTATAGTCCTTCTAAGTTCCCTTTCAGTTTCAGCTATAATATCTATACTTTCAAATGCAACATCATTTTCCCTTAGATATTCTGCCAGTTGAGTAGGAGTAACACTATCTTCCATATCTGCAATTATCCCTTCTGATTCGCAAGATATAGAATCAACACCAAAAATAGAAACAGTATTGTATGCTTCCTCTTTTTGAGATGTTTTTATTCTAAAAGTCCGTATTTTCTTCTGCACTTGCGAAATATCAATATTCATTCGTTGCAAAGCAATCAAAACGTGTTTTTCAAGAGCATCTTCAATAATTTGAAGATCTATAACATCTTTACCAGATATAATACGTGCCGCTTGACAAATATGGGCCAAATCCCTTGCATGAGCATAACTGGGTTCAAGTCCTTCTCCACCTTTAACTGCAGGAGTATAAACCTTTTTAAATCTCTCAATTATGTTTTCATCATAATTTTCCCCGATTAAATCAAGATTTCGTTGGAAAACTTCAGCCACATTCTCTACAGGAGGGTGGGTCATGAAAATATGGAGTGGAGCACGCCTCAAGTGGGCCTCATCCATAATACTTACATCAAGGTTAGTAGAAAAAGCTGGAATAAAATGGCTGTGGACAATTACTGGTACTCCCCGGACATATATAACATCCTTTTTGTTTTCCATAGGCACAATCATTCTATTTAAAATAAGTTCGTGATCGTCTCTTTGTCTTCCTAAATCGTCCACCAGCAAAATACCACCATTTGCTTTTATCATAGGAGAAGTTTCATAAACTCCTTTATTAGGATTATAAAGAGTTTCTAATTTATTTAAACTTAATTCTACACCAGTGAAAACAAACGGTGCATGTATTTTGACCCATCTTGGATCTTCTGGCTGTTCTGGACAATTTCTATGAAAATCAGGATCATAAAGTTGTATCACCTTTCCACCAAACTCTATAAATTTCGGAATTATGAGTGGAGGTAAAAGATCAGAAGTTTTACTGATAATAAAAGTTTTTCCAGCCCCAGGGGAACCATATACAAAAATACCTTTACCAATAGTACATGATTCTATAAGGCATTCTTTAGCTTTTCGAAGGCCAACCACGTCACTAAAAGTTTTCTCAGCAACATCATCAGGCACATTGACAGGATGCCGATCCTTTAGCTGTTTATCCATCATATCTTCATAGTTTTCATAGGATACTGGAGCTATCCCCATGTATGGATTTTCTTCAATAATTCTACTAACTTTTTCCTTTCCTTTCTTAGTTACCGTATAATCAATACTGGAAAAAAGAAAACTACCACCTACTTGAGCA
>JAHFBZ010000008.1 GCA_023249725.1 Methanobacteriaceae archaeon | reverse complement strand
GTAGGTTATCCACGTGTTACTGAGCCGTTCGCCACGAACCCCCGAAGGAGTTCGTTCGACTTGCATGGCTTAATCGAACCCCAATAGCAGTAGCCTCCGCCAGGATCAAACGGATTTGCTAATAATATAAAATATTGGGAAGTATAGAATTGTACATGTTAAAAAGGAGTTATTTAGTAAACATACCAAATATCACCACATTCTACCATAAATGACCAACATCAAACACAAACACTATTTGCAAAGCAAAGGTTTGTGCTCTCATTTAAATAATTGTAAATAATGGCCTAATGCTCAAACACAGCCGTTCACAGAACGATAAAATCGCACTCCGGCCGATGCCTTTACATCGTGGCACATACTATACACGGCACCCAAAGAAACACAAAATTATTAGAAAATATTGCAAATCATTTGAGATATTGCAAGTTTTCCAGGTGATTCTGGTGAAAAACAATTAAGTAAAAATTATATTAATTACAATTAATAATATACAGATAAACATGTTGATAAACCTTTTGATTAAATTTCAAGAATTAAATAAAAAATAGGAAAAAATAATGACCAACCAAATTAAAAAAGACATTTTGATTGAATGCCACCGATTGAATATTTCTTTAGTGGGATTTAGCTCAGTTAAACTGTGGGAAAAACCCCCTGAAAACCTTCCTAATAAATTTGAAGAATGGATTCCATCAGAATTTTGGCCTCAAAACATATTTCCTGAAGCTAAAACGGTCATTGTCATTGGTATTCCTGTTCAGTTGCCTATTGTAGAAACGGCCCCTTCAATTTACTACCATGAATTATATAAAACTGTTAATTCTCTTTTAGATTCTAAGGCCTATGAAATATCAGAATTTTTAAATCAAAAAGGATTTGCCTCTATTTATCTTCCCAGGGATGGCTACGGAGACATAAATGCGCTCCTTAAAAAACCACTGGCCTTCTTTTCCCATCGTCACGCTGCTTATCTGGCAGGAATGGGATCATTTGGCCAGAATAACATGATTTTAACTCCAGAATATGGGCCCAGGGTGAGGTTCACCAGCATTTTCACCTCAGCAGAAATAGAATCAGACAAAATAACTGGAAAAGACCTCTGTACCAAGTGCCAACGCTGTATTGATGACTGCCCGGTAAATGCCATACCTCCATTAAATGAATCAAAAAAGAATATTATTCCTTTAATAGACAAGATAAGCTGTGCTCAGAGAAGTAAAAGATTAAGAGAAAAATATACTAGTCCCTGCGGTATTTGCATAAAAGTTTGTCCTGTAGGAGAAGATAGAAAATTATTTTCTAGAGAAAATATGAACATTTATTCTTCAAAAAAGGGATTTGAAAAGTATAGAAATGCCTGGAAGCATGTTAGATCCTATGGAAGTAAAGAATAAAAAATAAAATTGAATTAATCAGCTTTAATGAATTTATATGAAATTATAGATTAAAAAAATTTTAATCATAAATTTCCAAATCCATCAAAATACGAACCATAGCCGGTTCCTGATTAATATCTACTGAAAGAGAAGGGCCTTCATCCATGTAAAGTGAATTAATTATAAATTCATTGGATATTTCATCCATTCCAAAGCCAGATGTAGATTCAATGCTAAAAATTTCACCTTCAGCATCCTTAAAATAGTCTCGCACCATGCTTGAATCTTTTCCCATGACTCGTATCATAATCATAAGGTGTTTTTCACTAGAGTAATGTAAGTCCCTTACAAATTCTTCGGGAATAATTAATTTCTCTAAACCGTTAGCAGAATTATCTTTTTTATCAAATGTTAATGTTTCCATTGCTTTTGACATTGACACACCTCATGATTTTAAGTATCATCATAACTAGTCAATTGAACTTTTAATTAAATTTTATATGTATCATTAATATTAATTAGTTAACAATTGGTTTATTAATTTCGATAAAATTTGAAAATATTATTTGTATTTAGAATGAAATTTTTATTAATAAAAAATTGAAAATCAGTTAAGGATAATATGTATAATCTAAAACTCTTAAACCCTGAAGAAATAAAAAAAAGAGGATCTGAATTAGAAAACTGGACTGTATCTGAAAACCATCATCTTTCTGGAGTTTTTCTTTTTAATGATCTGGCCAGTTCCATGCATTTTGCAGTCAAAGTAGGTAAAATTGCAGAAGAGATGCAACACGATCCTGAAATGAGTATTGGTGCGGGAAAAGTAGAATTAAGCATATTTACTCATGATGTTGATGGATTAACTGATTTAGATTTTGACTTTGCAAAAAAAGTAGAAATTCTGTTAGATACTAAATAAAAATATTGATTAAAAAAATTATAATGTTTAGTCCTCATCCAGGAGGTCAATAAAATTATCCATGTCAGTTACATTGAATACAAATTTGTGTCTGGCCTTTTTATTTCCAAGACGTTTCATAGTCATTACACAGGATACTGCAGAATCTTCGGGACTGTTTTCAACTATTTTTTCAAACCATTCAGCATCTTCATCCTTTTCAAAGCTTAGTTCCATGACACTGGCCTGCATATTTACGTTGCAGCCTCTCTTTCCGAGGATTTTTTCTAATTTTTCTAGTTTTTCTAGTTTTTCTTTTTCCATGAGACTTCTCCTTAATTAATATAGATATATTCGTTTTATGATATATCTTTTATTTTTAGATTTTATCTTAAATTAAATTTATTAAAATAAGAAAAATTAAATTATAAAATAACAGATTATATCTTAATTAAATATAATAGATTAAATTTAAGATATTAATATTAAGGTTGAAAAACATGAAAGTACTAATCATAGGTTCCGAAGGAATGTTAGGCCACGATTTAGTGGATATTTTATCAGAAGAAAACGAAATTAACACCACCACTATTGATACTCTCGATATTACGGATATTGGAAAAACCATTGCCAAAGTGCAAGAAATCAGCCCCGATGTGGTGGTCCATGCTGCTGCTTTCACTGATGTGAACGGAAGTGAAACTAAAAAAGACCTAGCCTATAGTGTTAATGGAATTGGAACTCGTAACGTGGCCGTGGCCTGTAAAGAAACCAATAGTGCTCTGGTTTATATCTGCACAGATTATGTTTTTGATGG
Organism: Methanobacteriaceae archaeon; assembly: GCA_023249725.1. Taxonomy (GTDB): domain Archaea; phylum Methanobacteriota; class Methanobacteria; order Methanobacteriales; family Methanobacteriaceae; genus UBA349. The sequence goes on along the minus strand of JAHFBZ010000008.1, from coordinate 38,501 downwards.
TGAAAAAGGAAGCTCTTATCAGGAATACGATCAAACCAATCCTTTAAGCGTTTATGGAAAAACCAAACTGCATGGCGAAACATATATCCGAGATATTCTAAGTAAATTTTACATTGTGCGTACCTCATGGTTATACGGCTATCATGGGCCTAATTTCGTTACTACTATGCTCAAATTAGCAGAAACTATGGATACTATCTCCGTAGTAAATGATCAGATAGGTTCTCCTACTTATACCATGGACTTGGCCAAGGCCATTTCCAAACTTATAAAAAAGCCATCTTATGGAATTTACCATATAAGTAATGGTGGTGAATGTTCCTGGTATGATTATGCAAAAGAGATATTTGAAATTGCTGGAATTGAAATTAATGTTAAACCAGTTTCTACAGAAGAATATCCTCAACCAGCACCAAGGCCAAAGTACTCTGTTCTAGAAAATTACAATTGGAAAATGGAAGGTTTTGCTGAAATTAGAAATTACAAAGACGCACTTCAAGAATACATGAAATTAATATAGATTCTAAGATAAATTAATATAATTAACTAATAGTAGGGAAAAAATGAAAGGAATAATACTTGCCGGAGGATCTGGAACCAGGCTTTATCCCATAACCAAAGCAGTTTCTAAGCAGTTACTTGCCATTTACGATAAACCAATGATATATTACCCATTATCCGTCCTTATGCTGGCTGGAATTAGAGAAATATTAATCATATCTACTCCAAGAGATCTTCCACAATATAAGGATTTGTTAGGGGATGGTAGTGATCTGGGAGTTTCATTCTCCTATGCCGTCCAAGAAGAACCTCGTGGGCTTGCAGAAGCTTTCATTGTTGGTGAAAAATTCATTGGAAATGATAGTGTTGCTTTAGTCTTAGTAGATAATATCTTCCACGGGCACCGTTTCAGCGAAATTCTCAATCGGGCTGCTTCGGTAGAAAAAGGTGCGGTAATCTTTGGATATTATGTCCGAGACCCGAAAGCATTTGGAGTTGTTGAATTTGATGAAGAAGGTAATGTTTTGTCATTAGAAGAAAAGCCAGAACATCCCAAATCAAATTACGCCATACCTGGACTTTATTTCTATGATAACAACGTAGTAGAAATAGCCAAGAGTGTTAAACCATCTGATAGAGGAGAACTTGAAATAACCTCAGTAAATGAAGCTTACCTAAATCAAAAACAATTAAAAGTGGAATTATTAGGTAGGGGAATGGCCTGGCTTGATACTGGAACCCATATTGGATTATTAGAAGCCAGTAATTTTGTTGAGGCTATTCAGAAAAGACAGGGTTTTTATATTGCCTGTTTGGAAGAGATTGCTTATAATAACGGGTGGATCAGTGAGGATAAAGTTTTAAAGCTGGCTAAAACTCTGAAAAAAACAGAATATGGAAATTATCTTAATGAACTAATCAAAAATAATCTTTAATAATTATTTAAAGATTATTTATATTTTTATTTTATAAATTGGGGATTTAAAATGAGCAAATTCAAATTCACAAAAACATCCATTGAAGGAGTTTATGTTGTCGAACCCACCGTTTTTGGAGATGAAAGGGGCTATTTCATGGAAACTTATCATGCTGAAGAATTCAAAGAAGCAGGTTTGGACTTCCATTTTGTGCAAGACAATCAGTCCAAGTCTAAAAAAGGAGTTTTAAGAGGACTCCACTTCCAGTACAATAACCCACAGGGTAAATTAGTCAGAGCCATCAAAGGAGAAGTATTTGATGTGGCCGTTGATTTAAGGAAGGATTCATCTACCTATGGCCAATGGGAAGGAATTATTCTATCTGAAGAAAATAAAAAACAGTTCTATGTACCGGAAGGTTTTGCTCATGGTTTTTTAGTATTATCTGATGAGGCAGAATTTGTATATAAATGTACAGAGTTTTATGATGGGTCTGATGAAGGTGGTATTCTTTGGAATGATCCAGATATTGGAATTAAATGGCCTTTAGATGATATTGAAGAGGTTAGTTTATCTGAGAAAGATAAACAGTGGAAATCATTGAAAGAAACTGAGACTGATTTTTAACTCGGATAAAATAATCATTATGAGGGAAACAATGACAAAAATACTGATTACTGGAGGAGCAGGATTCATAGGGAGCAATTTTGTAAGATATATGTTGGATAAATACCCCGATTATGAAATTTTTAACCTAGATGCTCTTACTTACTGTGGAAATTTAGAAAATTTAAAAGGAATTGAAGATAATCACAATTACACTTTTATTAAAGGAGATATAATTGATAAAGAATTAGTTTTCCAAATTACTTCCGATACAGACCATATTATAAATTTTGCAGCAGAATCTCACGTTGATAGAAGTATTGAAGATCCAGAAATATTTATAAAGTCGAATATTATGGGTACGCAAGTCCTTCTAGATGCAGCACGGAAAAACAACATTAAAAAATATTTACAAGTTTCTACAGACGAAGTCTATGGTTCACTGGGTGAAACAGGATACTTTAGGGAGGATACTCCATTGGCAGCCAACAGCCCATATTCTGCTAGTAAAGCTGGGGCCGATTTAATGGTGCGGGCCTATCATGAAACTTTTGATTTACCGGTGAATATCACCCGTTGCTCTAATAATTACGGGCCTTATCAATTTCCAGAAAAACTTATACCCTTAATGATTTCCAATGCTCTGGAAGATAAATCTTTACCAGTTTATGGAGACGGAATGAATGTTAGGGACTGGTTACATGTTTATGACCACTGCACGGCCATAGATTTAGTTCTCCACAAGGGCGAAATTGGTGAAGTTTACAATATTGGTGGAAATAACGAAAAAAAGAATATTGAAATCGTTAAACTAATTCTTAAGAATCTTGGCAAAGATGAATCACTTATAGAATATGTTAAAGATCGTTTAGGTCATGACAGGCGATATGCTATTGATTCTAGTAAAATTCAGAACGAATTAGGTTGGAAACCTAAATACACTTTTGAAACAGGTATTCTAGAAACTATTAACTGGTATTTAGACAATTTAGAGTGGATGGAAAAAGTAAAAAGTGGAGAATATGAGAATTACTATGAGAAAATGTATAATAATAAATAATTATTATTATTCCATTTTATTCCATACATAAAATGCTAGGATACTATCACAATTAGGAATAATTTCAGACTCGATTAATTTAAGATAAGGATAGTGTTCAGCCATATAATTCTCATTTACACACGGCTGTAAATGTCTTTCATGTTTATTTCCATATGCTTCATCTTGTTCATATTCAAAAGGTATAGAAACAATAATATGATTACATTTATCCTTTTCAACAAAATTAGATATTAATTTTTTAGCATTATTTAAATCAATATGCTCCAGAACATCACCCAATATTATTAAATCATAGTGCTCGAAATCAAATTCGAGAATATTTTCTATGAAAATATGGTCATATATTTTATCGAGACCCATTTCATTAATATTTTGACCATATATATCTAACCCATCAATATTTTGATAAAAAAAAGCTCTTAGAAGTTTTCCATATACTCCTGAACCAAACCCAACATCTAAGATATTTGAATCTTTTTCTATATTCTCCAGAATATATTTTAAGATAGAAGGTTTGCCAGTATCCGCACTCACTCCCCTTAAATTAGTTTTTAAACTGAAACCCGCTTTGTTCATTTCTTTTTCTTTTAAATTTTTTTTATCAGCACTTAAAGAATTAATCCTATCTCCATATATTTTATTAGTAGTTTCAAGATTTTTTATCTGATCCCTAAGAGATTTTATCTGATCCCTAAGAGATTTTATCTGATCCCTAAGAGATTTTATCTGATCCCTAAGAGATTTTATCTGATCCCTAAGATCATTATTAATTATTTGTGCGTCTTTTAAGGTAGCATGAAGATTATTATTCTTTATTTCAAGTTCTTTGACCAAGCCAGTCTTTTTAATCTGTTTTTTCATGAAACTTTTTAGCATTTTAATCACTAAAGTAATTAATTAAATACAATAATATTCTTAGTAAATTAATCAAATTTATTATGAATTATAGAAATTCTTAAATCGTTATAAAATATTAAACATTAAATAGTATATTAATAGAATAGATTGTATCATATTAATAGAATAGATTGTATCATATTAATATGAAATATTATTATATTCATTTCCTACGGAAATTGAGTAATTAGGAGTTTATTATAATGAATTATAAAATAAGTATTATTGTAGTCGTATTTAATGCTGAAAATTTTATTGAAGAAGCATTGGATTCTATTGTGAATCAAACAATTGGATTAAAAAATATTGAAGTTATAATGGTTAATGACTGCTCAGAAGATAAAAGTGGAGAAATTATAGAAAGATATTCTAACATCTACGAAAATTTTACATCCATACATCTGCCAAAAAATACAGGTACCCCTGGAAAACCTCGAAATATAGGTATAGAAAAAGCTAGTGGGGAGTACCTAATGTTTTTAGACTCGGACGATTTCTATGCTGATGACATTTGTGAAATATTGTATAACAAAATAAAAAAAGAAGACTTTGACATAGTTTTTAATAAATATATCTTGTTTTCGGAGGGTTTTGAACAAAAAGTTAATTATAAAAACTTAAATTTTGAATTTGAAGTGAAAATAAACAAAATTGAAGAAAATCCTTTTTTACTAATGACTGCTCCATCAGTATGGACAAAAATTTTTAATAGGGAATTTATAATTGAAAATAATATTAGATTTCATGAAGATATATTAGCAGAAGATATGGTTTTCATGATAGATGCCTTCTTTAAGGCTAAGGGGATTATATTTTTAAATGATTATTATGGTTATCATTATAGAGTATTTCAAAGTGACTCATTAAGCCGGAAAAAAACCTATAAAAATTTAATGGGAATGGTGAATGGTTATATTGAATCTAATAACGTACTAAAAAGACAAAAAAATAAAGAGAAATATTTTCCATTAATTTTCACATCCCACCTAGAGTTTTGGACGGATGGTTTTATCATAAGTGAAACTACAGTCGAAGAAAAAAAAGAATTATTAAAAAAAATCCACCCCCTTTTTAAAGAGCTAGCAAATTATGAAATAAATATTAAAAAATATTTAATTCCAGTATTTAGTAAAATAAGCTCTGGAGAATATGATGAAGCTATTTTAATCTCAGAAATTATTTCAGATTTTCTGAAAAAAGAAAAAAACATTACAAATAGATTAAAAAATAATGAAGACATCATTCATAAAAAAAACATCGAACTTGAAAAGAGTAAAACTAGAATTGCTGAATTACAAAGATTATCTGGTTATTGGAACTATAAAACAAGAAATATTATAACTCGATTAAAGAATAAAAAAAATTAATTTAAAAATTAAAATGATTATATTGTTGGAGAGATTATATTGAAAAAAGTTTTCATTTTATGTGACATGATTCATCTAGATGTTGGGGGCCTAGCCAGAGCTGTTCTGTTAAGATCATTGTTATTTGCTAAAAAAGGGTATGATGTGAGCATTCTCACGATTGAAGCTGATAAGAATTATGATTATATTAGTGAAGAATTAAGAAAAAGAAAAGATTTACCAGAATCGGTTGAAATAATAAATATTTACAATTATTATAGGGATCAAAATACTAAGAAATCTTTCATCAAAAAAGGCATTCAAAAGTTTAAATATTACTCAAAAGCCGTTAGAATACAAGAATATGGGTATAGTGTCATAGATGAATATGAAACTAAAAAACAGGCCCGTTATTTACGCTTAAAAAAATATTTAATGTTTAAAAAGTGGAGAGCTGGTGGATCATTAGCCCATATAGATTATTTCAATGAAAATGGGAGTTTGAAAAAGCGTTTAAGTTACGTGCATGGCTTAGTAACTAAAGAAACTCTTTTTGAGGCAGGTAAAACTCGACAGAAAAAACATTATACATCTGATGGTTTTTGTTATTTAATTGAATTATATAACAATAATGTTAAAAAAAACTTAATATTTCTTTTTAGTAGAACTAATAAAGTAATAACATTTAATAATGATAAGGAGTTTCATAAACATTTTATAACAGAATTATGTAAAAAATGTGATGATAAACCCTATTTAATTTGTGATGGTTCTGGACCTAGTCCCATGATATCTAACATTGAACCCGAAGTAGCATATCGAATATCACAGCTACATTCAAATCCCTATGAAAAACCTTACAAATTTGGAAGTTCTATTAGAAAAATAGGTATTTTAGAGGGAATAGGTAAAGAAGATGCATTTGTTACTTTAACCAAAAAGCAAAATTTAGATATAAAAAGAGAATTTGGAGATGGTGGGAATCACTTTGTAATCCCAAATTTTTTGATGGATGAAAATAAATTATTAGAAAAGAACCCAAATAAGATTAGTATTTTTATCAGGTTTTCACCAGAAAAAAATTTAGAAGATGCTGTAAAAGCGTTCCAAATTGTTAGTGAAAAACGAGACCATGCATCTCTAGAAATTTTTGGAAGGGCATTATTACCAAATGAAAAAAAAGAGTTGAAAAAAATTAAGAATTTAATTAAAAAACTCAACTTAGAAAATAAAATCCATATCAAAGGCCACAGCCTAAATGTATATGAAGAAATGAGTGAATCTTTAGCAACAATACTTACCTCAAAATTTGAGGGTTTTGGGATGGTTATAATTGAATCCATGCTAAATAGAACACCTGTAATCAGTTATGATATTAACTATGGTCCTGAAGATATAATTGATCATGATGTAAATGGATTTTTAGTTGAAAATGGAAATATTGAACAGATGGCAGAATATATTATTGAATTATTAGATAATCCCGAAAAAGCAAAAACTATGGGTATTGCTGCAAGAAAAAAGGTTCTGGAAAATTATTCATCAGATATTGTACTAAAAAAATGGGAAGATTTATTTGAAAAAATTTCAAATAATCAGAACTAGTAATCTTAGTTAATCAATGAGGCTAATAATGGAAATAAGTAAAAAGTTTGAACATCGATTTATAGTTAACTTTTCAAAGTACCAGTATCTTCTTAAAGAACTAATTAAAAGAGATATTAAGATAAAATACCGTAGATCCGTGCTAGGAATATTCTGGAGTTTTTTAAATCCATTGTTAACCATGGTAGTATTGACCATTATTTTTTCAGCCATATTTTCCATGACCATAGAAAATTTCCCAGTTTATTTTTTAACAGGAAAGCTAGTATTTGATTTCTTTGCTCAGGGAAGTAAAGGGGCTATGATGTCCATAATAAGAAATGGTGCCATTATAAAAAAGGTTTATGTGCCCAAGTATATGTACAGTCTAGGAGTTATATTCTCTAATTTCGTTACCTTTGCACTTTCACTTATTGTTCTTTTCATGGTAATGATTGCTACTCACGCAGATTTTACTATATACATATTATATGCTATATTGCCAATATTACTACTATTAATGTTCACAATAGGTGCTGGATTATTATTAGCTGCATTAACTGTATTTTTCAGAGATATAGAACATTTATATGGAGTATTCATAACTATGCTTATGTATGGAAGTGCCATATTTTACCCAGCATCCATAATTCCACAACAATACCAGTTTCTATTCAACTTAAATCCAATATATGCTCTGATAAGTTTATGTAGGGATTCATTCCTATATGGACAGGCATTTAATACAGGGACATTACTATATGCTAGTATTTCATCAGTAATTATCCTTATTTTAGGAATAGTCGTATTTTACAAGTATCAAGACAAATTCATACTAAACATCTAATTAATATTTAATATCAAGGTGATAATTTGGGAAAAAGCGTTATCAAAGTTGAAAATGTGGGAATGCAGTTCAATCTGAGCCAGGAAAAAGTAGACAACCTTAAAGAATATGTTATTAAAATGTTAAAAAGAGAGCTCTTATTTCAAGAGTTCTGGGCCCTAAAAAATATCTCTTTTGAAATAGAAAAAGGAGATCGGATGGGAGTTCTTGGATTAAACGGTGCTGGTAAAAGTACTCTGCTAAAGATCATATCTGGAGTTATGAAACCCACTGAAGGGAATTTAGAGATAAAGGGCAAACTAGTTCCCCTCTTAGAATTAGGGGCTGGTTTTGATAGTAATTACACTGGAAGAGAAAACATATACCTCAACGGAGCTATTCTAGGATATACCAAAGAGTTTCTGGATGAAAAATACGATGAAATTGTGGAATTTGCTGAAATACGCGATTTCATGGATGTTCCCATTAAAAATTTCTCCTCAGGTATGCGGGCCAGGTTGGGATTTGCTATTGCTACAGTTGTAGAACCAGAAATACTTGTTTTAGATGAAGTACTATCTGTAGGAGACGCTAAATTCCGTCAAAAGAGTGAAGCTAGAATAATGGAACTTTTTGATGAAGGAATAACCGTTTTATTTGTATCTCACTCCATAGAGCAAGTGAAAAGGCTCTGTAACAAGGCTATTTGGTTAGAAAAGGGAAAAATAGTGATGCAAGGCGATGCTGAAGAAGTTTGTAATAAATATGCTGAGAGCTAGATATAAATTCAAACAAGTCAAAATATTGGTATTATTATGAAAAATATTAAGTATAAATCATTTTCATCTTTTTTTAACTTATTCAAAAGATTATTTAAAACAAAAAATAACAATGTGACATTTATTACTGTGCACAAAGGTAATTTAAAAGATAATTTGGGATTTGTATATGCAGAATTAAGTAAAAGAAATTCCAACTTTAATTACACATTTATTTCTAAAGAGGAGTACAGTTTTAGTGAAATAAGTTCTTTAGCCAGTTTTTTACATAAAATTATAGAAATATTCCGATTATTTTTATTTAAATCTTATAAAATGGCCACCTCACGCTACATTTTATTAAATGATAATTTTTTACCCATGGCCTATATGAATTTTAATTCAAAAGACGTTGTAATTCAATTATGGCACGGTGCGGGAGCATTTAAAAAATTTGGTTTATCTTCAACATCTAATCAAGATTTAATTGAATTACAGCAACTAATATCTAAAAAATTAGACCATATAATTGTTAGCTCAAAAAATGTAGCTCCTTTTTATGAAGAAGCCTTTGGAGTGGATTCTGAGAAAATTTTAGCTTTAGGGATTCCCAGCACAGATTATTACTTCAAAAAACATGACTTAAACGAATTAAGGGTGAAATTTGAAGATAAATATCCTAAAGCAAAGAATAAAAAAATCGTTTTATATGCACCTACCTTTAGAGAAAATGAAAAAATGGATGAAAATTTAATTGAAAATTTTGATATTGAACTATTTAATAATGAATTAGGGTCAGAATACATATTATGCATACGTCTGCATCCACAAATCAATAACGCCTCCTTAAATGAAGAAAATGTTATAAATCTGACCGATTATCCTGATGAAAAAGAACTTTTATTATTAGCCGATATATTAATTACTGATTATTCATCTATAATGGTAGAGTATACTCTTTTAAATAAACCCCTGATTTTTTATCCTTACGATTATGAATATTACCTCGATTCTGAGAGAGGTTTTTACTTCAATTATAAAAATATTGTTCCTGGCCCAGTTGCCAGAACTAATAAAGAATTAATCAATATAATTAAAGAAGATAATTATGATTTTAAGAAAATAAATGATTTTAAAACTTATCAATTTGATCATGCTGATGGAAACTCTTCAAAGAGAGTCGTAGACTTGTTATATGCTAATAAATAGGATGATATTTAATTTACAATTAATATTTCATTCTAAAATTTAAAATAGATTCATAAAATCTCTAAAGGTATCAAATATGACTTACAAAATATCAGTGATTGTTCCGGCTTACAATGAGGAGAAATATTTGTCCACTGCTCTGGATTCTTTAGTTAATCAGAGTTTCCATGATTTTGAAGTTATCATTATCAATGATGGTTCCACAGATAATACCCAAGCAATAATCGATAAATATACTAAAAAATACCCAAATTTTAGAGGAATTTATCAAGATAATTCTGGAGTTTCCAGTTCCCGAAACAAAGGTATTGAAGAAGCTAAAGGAGATTATTTGGCCTTTTTAGATGGTGACGACACTTATGTTCATGAAGCTCTGGAAAACTTATATAATAGTGCAAAAAAGCATGATGCGGATCTTGTTTTAGGTCGAATGAAAATTATCAACATATTTGAGTCTGTGGTTTATGTTGGGCCAGTTAAACTTTCAAAAATGATTGATATTGATCCATTAGATAAGGAGCTAATCTGGACGGGATCTATGTGTAACAAATTGTTTTCTAGGCAAAAAATCCTAGAAACCGGACTAAGGGTACCTAATATTAAATACGACGAAGATGGTACATTTGTACTTAGTTTTGCATTAAAATGTCAAAAAATTGTAGGCTGTCCCCATAATATTGTGATTTACCACAAAAGACCATTCTGGAAAGGATACTCCGTAACTCAAGCCATAAACGTCGAGTATATAAATCATCATTTAGAAGCGTATAGTGCTATTGAGGCCATGGTTAAACAGGCATTTAAAGAAAAAAGGGATAAAATAGAAGATTATAAAAAAGAAGAATTATCTAAAAAATATAGTTCCTATTATGATGAATTATGCCATCGTAGAATAGCAATTTTATGTAATGAATTTTACAGGTATTTCTGGAAAGCTGATTCAAAATCCATAAAACTGATAAATAGCTCTTTAAATGATGTTAAACTAAAAATTTCGTCTAAAGCTTGGGCTAAAGATGTGGAAAAATTTAAAGACTTGCGTATTGACAATCTTATTAAAAGTAGAACAGAAATGGCAGATAGCCCAATAATTAGCATCGTAATTAATATTCCTAAAATAACTACAGATAAGCTTAATTTCCAGTTAGGTTCAATTTATTCCCAAGAATTTCCAGCTTTTGAAATTATAATCTCTAGCAAACTCTACAATCAGGTTTCGGATGATTTCAAAAATAAAGAAAATTTAAAAGTTTTAGATGAAAAATCAGATGATTCACTCAATTTAAATCATTTATCTGATGAGAAATACTATGGAAAGACTAATTTTAAAAATAGGGCATTTTTAATTTCTAAAGGAGAATATATATTATTTATCGAAGATAATGTATTTTTTGAGCCTCGTGCTTTAAGACAGATGTATAATTCACTCCAGGACCCTGAATTGGACTTTGTTTCATTAAAAATGCATAGAATTAAAGGAGATAAATTAAAAGAATATCCTCATCAAGAACTGGCTTATTCTTATAGAAATACCATTGAAAACAGTATTAAATCTAGATTCAACTATTTAGACCTCTATTTTAGCAATAAGCTTATAAAAGCAGAGTACATTAAACAGGAATCATTTAAATTTACTGGTGATAATGCTCATGATGTAGCAGCACTATATGAAAACAGTGAATTCCAAAAGATAACTGATAAATATATTTTCAGCCATGAAAGTGAAAAAACACTCCTTAAATCACTAAAAAGTAAAAATAAAGATGTTTCAGCTAAAATTAATGCCACACTTCCCTATCAAAAATTGATTTATTACTTGGTTAAATTTAGGAGAATATTTCAGGCCACCATGAAACCCCTGAAAAATAAATTTTTAAACTATTTTGAAAAAGGATACATAAAACTACTTAAAAAGGCACCTTTGAGAAACAGAGTATTTTTTTGCTCGGTTCGTGCAGATGATAAATTACTAGAAAATATTTCAGCAGTTTATGAATCATTATCTCATTCAAAAATATTTATAAGTAAAATGAATCCACATAGCCGGAAAACTAGGCTTAAAATACTTTATTATCTACTGACAAGCAAAGTCATAGTTACAGACGATTACTTACATTATCTAAGGTTGGTAAATCTAAGAAAAGAGCAAAAGATTATTCAACTCTGGCATGCATGTGGTGCATTCAAAAAATTTAGTCTTGACTGTGCATCTGCGAACTACGAAATTGAAACTGAAACCCATTCACAATATAGTGATGTTATTGTAAGCTCAGATAATGTTCGAAAATATTATTCTAGTGCATTTGGACTAGATATAAATAAAATAAAATCATTAGGAGTCCCCAGGACAGATATGTTCTTTAATAAAACTACTGAAGATATGACCCAGGACCTATACCAAAAATATGCTGCCTTGAAAAATAAAAAAATAATATTATATGCTCCCACATTTCGTGAAGACGATGCAGGCCGGAGAATACCTTTTGAAACCCAAATTAACTGGGAAAAGCTGAGTGATTCTTTAAAAAAGGATGAAATATTCATAATAAAAAAACATCCTGCAATGAAAGAAGATTTACTTGAAGGTGAGAATTGTAAAAATATACTTGATCTTAGTTCCGTTTCTATTTATTCACTAATGTTTGCATCAAATATTATGATAAGTGATTATTCATCAGTGATTTTTGAATACTCCTTATTAAACAAACCAATCCTGTTTTACTGCCCAGATATTGAAGAATATGAAAGAGATTTCTATTTGAAGTACCCCGAAGATCTTCCCGGAGAAATAACATATGATTCAAATGAATTAATTGAAAATATACGTAAATCACTAATTAATACTAATATAGAATATCTTGATAATTTTAAAAAGCAGCAAATGGATGCATGTGATGGAAATTCAACAGAAAGAGTTGTTGAATTAATAAAAAAATATTTATCCTGATTTAATGAATAATTAATAAATAAATTTGTTTTAATATTCCTATTAAAACTATTTGAAACAGTTATACAGATTAAATAGGTCATTTATCCAAAATCAACAAGGATAAATAATTGAGGATTTTTTATGGTTTACTTATTTAGATTAGAAAAATTTTCTATTACAGAAAAAAAGCTATTCATTTCAATTAGCGGATGTTTTGACTATTATAATGATTCAAAGCCGAAAATAAGCCTAATTTTTGACAATAAATCAGAAAATAGACGAATACCATTAAAAATAAATAGTTTTTTCCTAGATCATTCCCATGGCCAATATTTTATTCATGGAGCATGTGAATATGATTTAGAGCATCTTTTTTGGAACAAAAACAATTGTAATGATATTACTCTTAGATTATCATTAATGCTGGGCGAAGAATATGTTGAAAGTTTAGAATTAGATTTTAATGATGAAATCTTAGATTCAGACCAAGTTTATTATCAAGTTAGCAGACAAAATGATGAAATTATAATTTCACCTCAGCAAAACCTAGAAGACTATTATTCACTACTAAAAAAATATCAGCATTTTTTAACTATTTATTCTTATCTTTTATTGCTTATAAGCATTTTATTAATCCCATTTTTTGCTATTGATGGATTTTTAGCTCTTAAAGGATTTTCTGAGAAATCACCAGACTTCCAAAAAAATCGTAGGCCTGCTGTGAATTTTTTATTCCATATCAATTGGAAGATATGTGAATTTTCTAATCATGGGCTAGGCCGGAGAAGATTTAATCTGTGGTTAATGGGGCGAATTTACTCGATTTTAAGGCACCGTAAAATAAAAGAAAATCATATTGCATTTATTTCTGAACGAAGAAATGATATGAGTGGTAATTTTGATCCTATATATCATGAAATAGCCAATAATCCCCAAATATCTATCTTGAAATTTTTGAATAATAAACCCACAAAAAATCTGAATATTTTTGAAATAATTAAATATGTGAATATCTTATCCACCTCAAAAGTTATTTTACTAGACGACTTTCTCCCCAGCATACATACTTTTGATCTTAAAGATGAAACAAAATTAATACAGTTATGGCATGCCGTTGGAGCATTTAAAACATTTGGGTTTACTAGAATAGGGAAAAAAGGTGGGCCAGAACAATTTTCCCCGAATCACAGATCATATGATTATGCAATTGTAAGTTCTAGGGAAATAGTGAAATTTTATGCTGAAGGCTTTGGTTTATCTGAAGAGAAAGTTTTAGCAACAGGTATTCCCAGAACCGATGTATTTTTTGATAAGGAATATAAAAAAAAAGTAGCGTCTGAATTCTATGATAAGTACCCACAGCTTGCAAATAAAAAAATATTACTATTTGCCCCAACATTCCGGGGGGACGGTAAACAGGATGCCCACTACCATCTTAAATTATTCCCAGTAAATCAAATTTATGAAAGTATTGGTGATGATTGGGCCATAATTATAAAACATCACCCATTTGTTAGAGGAAAGACAGAAATATCTCCAGAATTTGAAGATTATATACTAGATCTATCCCATGATTCTGAAATAAATGATCTATTATTCATTTCAGATCTAATTATTAGCGATTATTCATCAGTTATATTTGAAGCCTCCCTTCTTAACATACCAATGTTATTTTATGCATATGATTTAGAAGAATACATCAATTCTAGGGATTTTTATTATGAATATAAAACTTTTGTGCCTGGAAAAATTGTATTTAATTCTCAAGAAATAATTAGTTCCCTATTAAATGAAGATTTTGAAAGCAATAAAATTGATGAATTTAAAGGCAGATTTTTTGATCATTTGGATGGAATGTCCACAGAGAGAGTACTAAATCTTTTATATAGCATTTTAGATAATAATAAGTGAAATTAATAATAAATAAATAAACAAGATTCTAAATCTTATTATTACAGATATAATTTACAAATATAGTTACAAACTAAGGGTTAAAGGAGAGGGATTATGATATTTGCAGCAATATTAGCCGGCGGAACCGGTACCAGAATGGGTAATGTAGAAAAACCAAAACAATACATGCTTTTAGGAAATAAAGCTATTATCGTGCATACCATAGAAAAATTCTTCATTAATGAAAAGTTTGAAAAAATTATCGTATTATGTCCCAAACCATGGATTAAACATACTAAAGATCTAGTTAGTAAACATATAGGCCAAAACGATCGTATTGAAGTTATAGAGGGTGGGGAAGTACGTAATGAAACTATTATGAATGCTGTGAATTTTATTGAAAAAAATTATAAAATTGATAAAGATTCAATTATTGTAACTCATGACTCAGTTAGACCTTTCCTAAGCCATCGCATTATAGAAGAAAACATAGAATTTGCTAAAAAATATGGGGCCTGTGATACAGTTATTCCTGCTACAGACACCATTGTTGAGAGTATTGATAATAAAAAGATTAGTTCAATTCCTAACCGAGAACAAATGTTCCAAGGACAGACTCCGCAATCATTCAGTATATTAAAATTAAAGGGAATATATAATGATTTAAATGAAGAAGAAAAGGAAATATTAACTGATGCGGCAAAAATATTTGTTATTAAAGGAGAACCAGTTTACCTTGTGGATGGAGAAGTCAACAATATAAAAATAACCTATCCCTATGACTTAAAAGTTGCCAATATCATGTTAAAAGGGGATTACGAATGATAAATACTCTTTATCGTTTAGTTGCACCCAAGCTTGTGGAAATAGATTACGACGAAGTCAATATAAATGATAAAGACATAATTGTACGTCCGACTTACTTATCTATTTGTAAAGCAGATCAAAGATATTATCAAGGCCTTCGAGAGCCAGAAGTTTTAGCCGAGAAATTGCCTATGGCACTAATTCATGAAGGAATTGGTGAAATAATTCATGACAGAAGTGGAAATTTCAAATTTGGTGATGTAGTAGCCATAATTCCCAATACCCCCGTGGAAACTGATGAAATCATTGGTGAAAACTATTTAACCAGCAGTAAGTTCCGTTCTAGCGGTTTTGATGGATTATTACAAGATTACGTTGTTTCGAGTGCGGATCGTCTTGTTAAAATTGAAGGGGACGTGAATTATGTTGTGGCCTCCTTTTCAGAACTTATTAGCGTTTGTGCCCATGCAATTGATAGATTTGAAAAATTTTCCCATGAAAGAAAAGACAGAATTGGAGTTTGGGGAGATGGAACCGTAGGATATATAGCTGCAATCTTGCTTAAAATATCTTTTCCTCAGGCCAAAATTATCATATTTGGGAAAAATGAAGAAAAGTTGAGTTATTTTACCTTTGCAGATGAAATACACTCTATTAAAGAAATACCTGCTGATTTAACAATAGACCATGCATTTGAATGTGTAGGTGGTCAAAAATCACAATCAGCCATCGAGCAAATCATTGATCATATAAAACCTGAAGGAACCATATCCCTTTTAGGAGTATCAGAATATCCTGTGCCTATAAATACTAGAATGGTCCTTGAAAAAGGATTAAGAATATATGGTAGCAGTAGAAGTTCTAGAACAGACTTTGAAAAAACAATCCAAATTTTAAGAGAACATCCGGAAGTAAGCGACTATTTAGAAAATATAGTAGCATCCATATTCAAAATTAGAACTATTGAAGATATTCATCATGCATTTGAAAAAGATTATCAATTAAATTTTGGCAAAACCGTTTTAATCTGGAACAAATAAAACCCAATAACAACATTGAACCAATTTAACAATATAAAAACGATTATTATGATTAGAGATCTTAAATTTGACAACTTACGTGGCTTTGCCATGCTATTAATCGTATTTTGTCATTTCTTGCAACAGAACCAGTTCATTAATTTTTTTGAATATAATTTTATTTACAAATTTATTTATCTTTTCCATTTACCATTATTAGTGTTTGTTAGTGGTTATTTCTCTAAAGATAACTCTGAAAGTTCAGTGAAAGCTTTTAGAACTGTTTTTATCCCATATTTAATATTTGAAACATTATGGATAATATATATGTTTTTAATAAGTGGTAGAGTTCCAGATGCTGCATTTTTCCTGCCAGAAGTGGGATTGTGGTATCTCTTGAGTTTATATTTCTGGAGGCTTTTTTTACCTACAGCTACCCGGATAAACTATATTTTTTGGATCAGTATTATATTGGCACTATTTGTAGGCACATTATCCTTTAAAGCAGGTTTCTTATCAATATCCAGAACAATATGCTTCTTCCCAATATTCCTCTTAGGATTCTACTTCCATGACCTAAAGGACAAACTAGTAATAAATAAATATCTTGCAATTGGTATCCTGGTTCCTATGCTTACCGTGACAACTTTCCTAATCATGCCTTACATGACCAGTGTTTTAGGATTAAAGCTATCTTATCATGCTATGCATATGGGCAATTTAAAGGGTGTTGTACTCAGATTAATAGTGCTTTCTGTGATGATGAGTAGCATCATACTAATATACAATCTGATGACGAGCAAAGAAACGTTTTTAACAAAAATTGGAAGAAACTCCCTTAGTGTATATGTATTACAATTCTATGCAATATGGAGTTTCCCAATAATCCTGAACTATTTAGGCTTGAGTTATATATTCAACAGCTATGGGCTAACCACCGTTTATGTTATTTTAGCAACCATCCTAACCACATATATATTATCAAGAGATAAAGTACAGGAAATGTTGGATATCCTTATTAATAATGTGACAAAAATTATACTAAAAAAAGATACTATAACTGAGAAAATTTCCAATAAAAACTCCTGATTAATATGAGCTTTAAAATATCCGTTATTGTGCCAGTTTATAATGTGGAACCATTTTTATCTGAAACACTAGATTCCCTTGTTTCTCAGAGTTTCAATGATTTTGAAGTAATTATCATTAATGATGGATCCACAGATGGAACTCAAGATATAATTAATAATTACTGTGCTATTCATGAAAATTTTAGATATGTTATCCAAAAAAATTCTGGTGCCGCTGCAGCCAAAAATAGGGGAATTAAAGAAGCGCAGGGAGATTATTTAGCATTTTTAGATGGTGATGACAAATTTACACCATATGCTCTCGAAAAACTTTTTCACTACGCCCAAGAAAAACAAGCTGATTTAGTTGTAGGGCGCACAAAAACATTTAATTTATTCAATTCAAGTTATATGCATGCTACAGTGCAGTTGTCAAAAAAAGAAATAATTGATCCTTTTGATCTGGCATTAATATGGTCATTTTCACAATCAAACAAACTTTTTTCACATAAAAAGGTTTTGGAACTTGGTTCCAGGTTTCCAGAAAAAAAATATGCTGAAGATGGAATTTTTGTAATGGACTTTGCCCATAAATGTGATAAAATTGTAGGTTGCCCCCATGACATCCTTTTTTACAGAAAAAGGGGTTTTAGTGAATCATTTTCTGCAACTCAAACCGTAAGTAGGGACATGATTGATGATTATCTTAACGCATATGACCAAATTTTTTCACTTTCAAAAAAGAATTTTAAAGAAAAATACTGTAAAGAAGCTAATCTCCATGAAGATCCTAATTTAGAGATTAAATATGAAAATTATTTAGAAAAAATTCGTTTTAAAGAGGTTAAATTATTATTGAATCAGTTTTACAGACTTTTTTGGAGAATGCAAGAAAATGATATCAAATACCTTAAAGAAAAACTTTTTTCACTTAAATCAGAACTGTTTCAGGAATCATGGAAAAAGCTTTCTACTGAATATCAAGATATCAATATAAACAAATTAATTGATAATAAGATAGAAATGGCAGAGAATCCAATTATTACTCTTGTTTTAAGTCCCAATAATATATCAAAAAGCAAACTGCTATTAATGGTTCAATCTATTTATGGACAAGATCTCCCTGCATTTGAAATATTAATTCCAAATAATTTAGTAGATGAATTAAGTTTTGAAATCCAGACATATGAAAATATTCATAGCTTAGACTCAGATTATGGGAATTTTAAAAATTTCGCATTGAAACATTCCAAAGGAGAATATATTTTATTTTTAGACGATTTCACAATTTTAGGACCAAACTCCCTTACAACTATTCTCAATCAAGGAATGAATAGTGATTTAGATATGATTTGTGCATCCATTAGTAGATTAAAGAATAAAAATGTCTCAAATTATCCTTCACAAGAATTGGTTTATTCTTATAGAAATACCTTGAAATCAAACCAAAAATCCATTTTTAATTATTTAGATTTCTATTTAAATAATAAAATTATAAAAAAAGAATTTTTAGAAGAATGTGGATTCAAATTTTCAAATGAAACTTCTTCAGATGTTGAAAAATTGTATGAAACTGCTAAATTCAAAAAAATACATGGTAAATATTTTTTCAGCGCGAAAAATGAAAAAGAGATGTTTATTTATTTGAAAAACAGCACAAACTTAATTTTTTTAAAAACTAATTTTCTGTTATTATTAAGTCATATTTTATATATTGGACTTAAACTTAAAAGATCAATTCAAAAAAAAGATTTTAAAAAAAAAACAGCAAATCTTCAAAATCATCATCTAATAATTAAAGACATATTTAAATATCGTAAAAAGATTTCTGTTCTTAAATCAATTTATTATAGTTTTAAATTTGGAGGACGTTTTTTAATCGGGAAAAACTCAGAAATCCTTTTATTACCAAATGCCCAAGTTATAATAAAGAATAATGGGTGCCTTAAAGTGGGTGTAGATTATGGATTACCCACCGGAACTTGTTTACATATCCATCACAATGGAAAATTAGTAGTTAATGGGCATGCCAGTTTTATGAAAGATAGTTCCATATCTATAATGGCCAATGCTACCCTGGAAATCGGAAATGGGTCTTATATAAATGAACAAGCAAGAGTAAATGTTAGAAAACATCTCCGCATTGGTGATAAAACATTTATTGCCTGGAGATGCAATATTGTAGATTCCGATGTGCACTACCACGGAGAATTATGTCTGGATCTGGATACGCTTTCTGATGAGCACATAACCCAAGAAATCCATATTGGTAATCAAGTGTGGATTGGGGGAGGTTGTACCATTTTAAAAGGAGTAAAAATCGGTGATGGTTCTGTAATTGGAGCCGGTTCCGTTTTAACAAGACATATTCCTCCAAAATCACTGGCTGTTGGAAATCCATGTAGGGTAATAAAAAAGAATTACCATTGGAAACCTTGATTTGATTATAATAATATTTTTTAATATTTTTAATATATTAGTAAAATAGAATCCCTATTACAAATTTATGAAATACTTGAAGGAAATTTTATGGAAAATATGCCGATCATATCAGTAGTAATTCCTAATTATAATGGAAAAAAATTCTTAAAAGAATCATTATCATCCATAATAAACCAAAATTATAATTTTCTAAATATAATAATAGTAGATAATGCTTCACAGGACGGAAGTGTAGAATATCTGGAAGAAAATTATCCAGAAGTGAGAATTATCCAAAATTATGAAAATTTAGGGTTCGCTGCAGCAGTTAATAGTGGAATAAAGGCCTCCACAACAGAATATATTTTTTTAGTTAATAATGATGTTGAGTTAGATCCGGACTGCATTTCTAACCTTTTGGAATGCCTGGAAAAAAATGATAAAATTTTTGCAGTTAATTCTAAAATGATTCAATACCATAATCGAGAAAAAATGGACGATGCTGGTGATGAATATACTATACTGGGATGGACAAAAAGAGTAGGATATAACAAATCACCAGATAAATATCTAAAACCCAGAGAAATCTTCAGCGCATGTGCCGGAGCCGCACTTTATAAAAAAAACATCCTAGATGAAATAGGATATTTTGATGAGAAATTTTTTGCTTATCTAGAAGATTTAGATATAAGTTATCGGGCCAGAATTCATGGTTACCAAATCCATTACTGTCCCCAAGCAATAGTGTACCACATTGGAAGTGGAACTAGTGGAAGCCGTTACAATGAGTTTAAAATAAAGTTATCAGCACGCAATAACATTTATGTACCTTACAAAAATATGCCATGGCCCCAATTATTGTTAAATTCTCCATTACTAATATTAGGATTTTTAATAAAATATCTTTTTTTCCTTAAAAAGGGATATGGCAGTGCTTATTTAAATGGTTTAAAAGAAGGTTTACATTCTTTAGAAAATATTGATAAAATAAAATATGATAAAAAATATTTATATAACTATTTAAAGATTGAATGGGCTTTAATAAAAAACACTATAAGATTCCCCTTCTTATAATTAATTCTATTGAACTTATCATTTGTAATATAAATTCTTTTTAATATGGCCTATTATAAAACTTCAATTACCAATTGCATAACTTAATAGATAATGGAGACATATGATGGAATTATCAATTATAATCGTAAATTATCGAACTTACGATTTAACAAAACAGACCCTAGAATCTGTTATTAACAAAAATCATCCCTTTGAGTTTGAAATTTACGTGGTAGATAGTAATTCACAGGATGGAAGTTTAGAAAAACTTCAAAACGACTTTCACGATGAAATAAAAAACAAATTAATTAAATTTATTCCCAGCCCAGAAAATAGAGGATTTGCCTATGCCAATAACCTGGCCTTAAAGCAAATTTCTTCCAGATATGTGTTATTACTAAATTCAGATACCATAATTGTAGATAACTGTTTAGAAAAATGCCTAGAATACTTGGAAAATCATTCTGAAGTTGGTGCTTTAGGATGCAAAGTAGTTTTACCCGATGGAACATTAGATAAGGCCTGTCGAAGAAGTTTTCCGAATGTTAGTGTTTCTTTTTATCGGATGATTGGGCTTTCCCGCATTTTTCCAAATAGTCCGCGTTTTGGAAAATACAACCTTTGTTATTTAGATGATGATGGAGTTTACCCTATTGATTGTCTGGTGGGTGCATTCATGATGGTAAATTCAGAGGCAATTAAAGAGATAGGGCTTTTAGATGAAACTTTCTTCATGTATGGTGAAGATATTGACTGGTGCTATCGAATAAAAGAGGCAGGATGGCAAATAATATACTATGGTGCTGCAGAGATAATCCATTACAAAGGATCAAGCAGCCAGAAGCAAAAATCAAAACTCATATATGAATTTTACAGGGCCATGTATATTTTTTATAACAAGCATTATAAAAAAAAGCATTCTATACTTACAACTGCTTTAACTTATGTTGGAATAGGCCTAATATGTGGAATTAAGCTATTTTTGAACATCTTCAAAAAATCGGGCCAATGAATAAAATGAACTATTTTTATATTTAAAATTTATTTTTGATGCTCCAAAAAATATATAAATAAAATTCTATTAACAATATTAAAATAGTGATTATTGTATAAATAGATATATAATGTTATTTTATTAAAGATAATAAACGAAATAAAGCAAAAGTTCAATTTAAACTAAATTTATTTAATGTTTAAGGTGATTTAATGATTAAACAGAACCAGAAAATATTTAATATGATCCTGGTAATTATGGATATAATTGTAATCACCTTAGCACTGATTTTTGCATATTTTATCAGATTTAAACTAGGCATACTAGGATTTGAAGGCAATAGATGGGGATTTTCCATATATGTTTTACCCATAGTCTTTATTTTGCCAAATTATCTTCTTCTTTACTACTTTTTTGGATTATATGACCCTCAAAGAACCAAAAGTATAAGTTCTGAAACCTTTAAAATCATCAAGGTCAACAGTATTGGCCTTTTGTTACTTGTAACCTTGTTATTTATAGTAGAGCTTTCAGATTACTCCCGTTATTTGCTGGCCATTTTCGCCATATTCTCTACCCTATTTTCTATAATAGAAAGGTTCATTATAAGGAAATCCTTAAGATTTGCCCGGAGCAAAGGATATAATATTAAATATATTTTAGTAATAGGTGCTGGAGAACTTGGTGAGAAGTTCACGCGTAAAATAAAACTTAATGAATACGTAGGATACAAATTAATTGGATTTTTAGATGATAATATAGAAAAAAACACTGAAATAGCTGGTTCACCAGTAATAGGAAAAATTGAAGATTTAGAAGAGATTATTCTCACCAATGAAATTGATAGAATCGTAATAACCCTTTCTCCTCGCCATTCTAAATTGTTGGAACATATAATAGATACTTGTGAAAAATATGGGGTTAAGGCCGAAATTGTTCCTGACTACTATCGCTATTTCCCAGCACGACCTTATATTGATATGATAGATAACATTCCACTGATTAATATACGCTACGTGCCGTTGGATAATTCTTTTAATAAAGCTCTGAAGCGATTTTTAGACATTATATTTGCAATAGTGGGTATAATAATATTTTCACCATTACTCATTTTCACCACCATTATGGTTAAAAAAAGTTCTCCAGGCCCCATTATTTTCAAACAGGACCGTGTAGGATTACATAGGGCAACATTCAAGATGTATAAATTCCGTAGCATGAAAGTACAGGCCGAAAACGAAGAAGTGTCCCAATGGACCACAGAAAACGACCCCCGGAAGACAAAATTTGGTTCTTTCATAAGAAAAACTAGTATAGATGAATTACCACAATTATTTAATATATTAAAAGGAGATATGAGTCTTATTGGTCCAAGACCAGAACGTCCTCTTTTTGTGGAAAAATTCAGAGAAGAAATACCACATTACATGATTAAACATCATGTTAGGCCAGGAATGACCGGATGGGCCCAGGTTCATGGCTGGAGAGGAGATACATCTATAAAGAAGCGAATAGAATATGATTTATATTATGTGGAGAACTGGACCCTTAGTTTAGATGTGAAAATATTTTTCCTTACATTTACCAATGGTTTTACTGATCAAAATGCTTATTAGGCCAATTCAGAAAACATACCAAATATAATCTCCTATAATCATTAAATGAATAAAAAAATGGAATAAGCCAAACATTATAATAATTTTTATATTCTATTTTTTTAAAAAATTTTCTAGTCTAATATATCCATAAAAAAAATAAAAAAAATTAATTAATTTTAGAGTTATCATATTGTATTTGTGACAATTTTTCCAATTTATTCATTATGCCAAAGAGAGAAATTACCTCTTCATCATCCAGAACATTGAATAAATTCGTTATAGATTCAATATCTTCTTCATCTCTTTTTCTCCAGTATTTATAGCATTGTTCCGTGAATTTCAGACGTAAAATTCTTTTATTATCTGGATCGCGTTCTATTTTTAAAAATCCGCTATCTTGCAAACGACTGGCCAGTTGCTTAACATTCTGGTGAGTGGTGCTCATGGCCTCGGCCATTTCCTGCATGGATGGATCATGGTCAAAGGCATTGCCCAGAATTACCAATAATAGCCATTGTTTGGTAGTTATGTTATCTTTGGCAAATTCTTTGTTTATGATATAGCTCCATCGCTGCTGGATTAGAAATAAAATTACTAGTATGTATTTTTCCATCTTTAACCTTTCACCAAATGGTTGATTGGGCATTACTTTTTCAATATCTTTCATCAAACTACCCTTTTAATTAAAGTTTTTTTAATCACACAAATTACTCATTTAAAAATTAATAAAATCAATATGGGATTTTAAGGAATATTTAATTAAGAAAAAGATTCGACAAATACCACAATGCTCTGATTATTATTTTCTGTAGAAATAAATTTCCCTACAGCATCTATTTTAAGCGAGGTGTTATTATTTAAAGGAGCTACTTCACTTTTTAGCAATTTAGAATTTTTCATTACATCCTTGTCAGAACCCATGGCAAAAACTGCGATTTTAGTCCCATTAGATGGTTTAAGATTATTTAAATATGATTGAACTGAATTACTGGCTTTTCCAGCATAAATTGGTCCGCCCACTACGATTAAATCGTAATTGGAAGTATTTTTTGCTTTTGGATTGTTTATGCCCACCAAATCCACATTATATCCTTTATTTTGTAGTTCCTTAGCAATATTTAAAGCTGAATTAGCAGATTGGCCTGAAATACCAGGGTCATAAACTACTAAAGCGTTTCCAGTCACATTTCCCTCAGGGCTGAAATTTTCAAAGCCATTGGCCGTGTAACTCATAACATCATAGAAAATAAAGCCCATTATCGTAAAAAAAGAGATTAATATCACTGCTAGACTTATACCTACTATTTTGGCTATTTTTTTAGTATTCATTTTATCTCCGGGATATTTTATTTAAATGTAAAATATGTCTAAAAATTTAAAGATGAAATTATTTTTTTAAAAAAATTAATTATTAAAATATTAATTAATTATTAATTGACAAGAGCGCGGGTCCAGGTCCTTATCTCATCCCAATCACGGCAATCGACAGGTTTGCTAACATCAATGCCTTGTTTTTCCAGATCTTTTTTAACAGACTTCATCACCTGTTTGTATAAGAAACCTTGCTTGGAATCAGGATCAAAAGTACTTCCAAACAGTCCCGTGGCCACCGGCTTATTAATGAGATGTTTTTGGGCCACATCATCCAGATATTTCTCCTGTCCTTCTGCGCGAGATTCTTCCTTATTAGCCGCCCCACAAGATACAAAAAGGGCTACCTTTCTATCAGCTAAAGCAGATTTATTTTTATCCAGGAACTTCCTAGCTCCCTTCGTCCATTTACCAATCTTTATTCCACTTCCCACGATTACCAAGTCATAAGGTGTTACATCCCACTCTTTTAGTCCCCTTGAGTCTAATAAATCGGTTTCAACACCCTCTTCTTTTAATATACTGGTTATTTCTTCAGCAATTTCCGTGGCCGTACCATATCTTGTTCCATAAACTACCAGTGCTTTCATTTTATTTCCTCTGTTAATATTTTGATATTTATTTTAATTAAATTTTATAATATTTTTAAATAAATTAGAATTTCAATATGTAATATATTACCTGTTTAAGTAATATATTACCTAATAATCTATTTTGATATATAAAGTTTTTTATGAATGAGGGTTTTAATAATTATTTTTTATAAAATTTATAAAATAAAATGAAAATAATTGAAATAAAAAATAGATTAATTAATATTTTAAATAATGAAAAAAAGTTTAATCTTTAATATTAAATCATTTAAAAAGTACTTTTCTGGCCTCCTGAAGATTTAAAACAATGAATTCCTTGGCTTTAGGATCAGCCAGAATTTTTAACTGCTTTTTACCAGTTCGATCATAGGCCTTTTTTAGAATTTCCTGAAGTTCCTCCACCGGCATTTCCATTACTTTTTCTGCCCGGGCCATATCACGCGGAGATAGTTTGTTTTTATAGGATTCAATCTGATTTGAAAATGATTTAACCAAATTAGAATTTTTAGAGACCCATCCTCGGAGTAAAATAGCTGGAACTTTTGTAAATAATCCCATAGTCTCAATAACATCGTTTTCGGTAATTATAATTTCTGAATCTGGCATATCATCACCCAATTTTCAATATCCACTAATTAATATTGCATAATTTTTATTAATAAATTTCATAAAGAGTATTGTCTTGAAATTATTTCTTAAAATACTTCAAACCATCAGAAAAACCATTACCTATCTTTTCACCCAAGTTATAGTAACCCCTTAAAGATAAATCATAGATAAATGGTTTAGACTTTTCTAAATCGACTTTAAGAAGCTTTAGATCAGATTTAACCTTGATTTTTGTGGTTACATCCTCATCAGCCTTTAAATCAATGACTTCACCAATGAACATAGTGTGCGAGCCTAAATTAACCTTATCCTTCAGCAGACATTCCATTATTACTGAAAAGTCATCAATATAGGGAGCATGTACCAAATCACTTTTTACAGGGGTTAAACCAGTTGCTTCAAATTTATCCACTTTTTTACCGGAAGCTATGCCAAAATAGTCGGCCTCAGTAACCTGCTTTTGGGAGGGTATACTGATGGTAAAAGCTTTATTTCGTATAATATTGTGGTAAGTATGGGTGGCCTCCCTAAGGGAAACATAAACACATGGTGGTGACAGACAGCACGTTCCTGCTGCGGCAGCATTCATTACATTGGCCTGCCCATTTTCATTATAAGAACCCACTATAAAAACCGGGACTGGAAAACCAAATACCTTAGGCCCTAAACTCTTTTTCATAATTATCACTCAAATCCATATATAAACTTATAAAAGATCTTCGGCAACTTTCTTGACCTGTTGCAGTACATCTTCTCTTTTTAAAACTTCTCCTTCTTCCCTCACACCACAAGCCCGAATTAAAAACTTATCATTAAAGGCATGTCTCTGGAAGAAGTAACTGTATCTCGGAAAAATATCATTAAAAGCTTCTTCGTCAGGATTTCCCTGAGATAAAATCATTACCATCTTTTTTCCGGGGTTTAATCTGCTGGGATTAGGATTAGTTAAAAAATCAGGTACATAATAAGAATATGTTCTATCCACAAATGCTTTGGCCTGGGAAGTTATATCTCCATAATACACCGGAGAGGCCAGCACCATAACATCAGATTCTCTGACAGATTCTAAAACATCCTGCAGGTCATCATTGAGGGTACATTTTTCAGCACGAGTAAAACATCCTCGACACCCCTGACATCCTTTGTAATTTAATTTATTCAATTCAAAGGTTTTTATTTCATTTCCTGGCTTTTCCAATTGATTTAAAAGTTTATCCGCAATTATAGAACTATTAGCGTTTTTACGGGGGCTTCCCTTGATACAAGTTATTTTCATTATTTTAGCCTCTAATTTTGAGTTTAAGTTAAAAATTGAATTAAAATTAATATTTGTATGACCTAATGAACTATTAAAATAATTACCTTAAGAATCAGCTGAAAATAAATAAAATAAAAAATAATTGGATTATTCAAAAACCCAATTTATTGAACTCTTTTCCCAGTTCTAGCATTTATATAAATAGAACTTGGGTAAAGGCCCTGAGTGGTGTATACCGAGACATTCCACACACTAACTTTTTTATAAGTGGTTAAAGTCGTATTATTTCCCAAGTAAACGCCCATTCCAATATATTTAGTGGCCAGCTTATTGGCTTGAACCTTAGTTATATTTGTAGAGTTGGTAGTATTGTTTTTTATAGTGTTATTAGTATCATTAGTAGATATATTGTTGTAAATACTGCCATTGGTGGTATTATTAGCCGTATTGTTTACAGGAGCTGGTTGCATAACATACCAGGCCCCAGCAGCTGCCACAATTATTATAACTATTGCCGCAACTATAATTAAATTTCTATCCATTGATTCACCCCGTTCCATTATGTATTGTATTATATTTATTGTAGAAATTGTATTAATATTTTACTCCACTTATTGGGAAAAAAGTTATTATTTTAGTTTGTTTAATAAAAAAAATCAATACGATGGGTTAATTAAAAATAAAAACAAAACAATTATCTATTGTTAAGAATAGAAGTTAATTATAGTAATATTGGGGAAAAACTATGAGTTACTTGTTATGTAAGTTATGTGGTGGATACTACGAACTAGCTGAAGGAGAAAGTCCTGATGACTTTGAACAGTGCCAGTGTCGAGGCGAATTAGAATATTATCCTGACAAATAAGATAATAAAGGGTTTTATTTTTCGTTTAAAGTTTTATTAGTTAGATTGCTAGCTAAATTTACAGCATAATTCTAATTATAGTTATTTTTCAGTGTTTAAATTAGAATTAGGTTTAAATTAAAATTAGAATATTATTTGGCCTTTCCATTGATACAAAAGTATTTAGATGTCTCTTTTTTGTCCAATCTGTTCCCCATCCAAACGGAGCATTCATTACACCTGCAAATCTGGTGGGTGTTTATATCCTTGCAAATAGCCTTTCCCGTGGAACAATAAAGACCCGGAACTCTTTCTTCATCCATCCTCATAGGGCTGTCCAGATCTTGTTGAGTCATTAGAATCATTATTTTCTCTTTATCCTTAACACACTGGCTCTCCATTTGCACTGGGCATCTCATACAAAGACATTTTTTTATATTCTCCATACTAAAATCAATTGACATTTTTTCACCAATTTATAAGAATATTTGGCCTTTAAGAAATTAGATATGCATTTTTATTATTTATTAAAATTACACTATTGATTATATTTGATTCATTAAGTGTAAAATTTTAGTGATTTATTTATTTAGAAAGAGGATAATTAAGATAAAAAAAATAAGTTAAAAAAATATTATATGCACATTTAGCCACATCCACAGGACGGGGGCTCGTCAGGCTGGTTCAATTTGGCCTGATCTTGGAGGGTGACTGATAGGGAAAAGTAAGGGAATCCGGTTTCATCCTTATGCTCCAGTATAGGAGAAATTCCTTTGAAAGAACAGTTAATATCACCAGTTCCCCCAATATCAATTTTAACTAATTCATCATTCTGGAATAATTTGAAAAATTCTTTTATATTTATCATTTCCTCTTCAGGGGCCCTGAAATTAACAGTTAATAATCCACCTGCCCTAGATTGCAATCTTACGAATTTTTCCAGTAGAGAAACAGTTTCCCCACTTTCTTTTTTAAATATGACTTCTGGAGTTATTTCTGGCATGATAATCACTTTTAATTATTGTGTTTTTGGAGTTTATATGTTATGGAAGACCGAATTTATAAATTTTTGTTAAATATTAAAAATGAAAAACTATGAGAAAACAATAATAATATAAAACTACCATTAATTATTCTAATTTTAAAATTTCATTAATTATAAACGGAATCGCTTTTACATCATCTTCATTATATTCAAAAAGTTGATCCCAATTTGGCTCTTTGCCTCCATTAAGGTACTCTTCGTATTGAATTCCCACCATTAGCCCATCTAAAGAATCGTGTTTAACTTTAAATCCAAAATAATCACTTAACTCATCCAAACTATAACCTAGTGTAGGGAGTACTAATGATTTTCTAAGTTCTTTACACAAGTCAATTTGGGTTCTTTTATCGAATGAATCAGCCATAGCCTCATCAAATTGCTCCATTCTAGATAATAAAATTCTCTTGTCAAAAAAACTCCCAGAATATGAACATAAAACTTTCGATTCATCTTTACTAATATAATTCCAAAAATTTTGAATCATTTCCCATTCTTCAGAAGAATTTCGAGCAAAAAACTGAACAAAATCGTCGTTACAACTATCATAAACACCTATTAACCAAGGTATTTTATCGGAAATTGTTGTTTCAATATCATAAAAAATAATATTCTCAGGTATTTCCAAATTCTGCATAAGAAATGCTTTTTTGGATTTAATAGCTTTTGCATGACTCATCCATCTTTTAGTTAATGCTTTTCCAAATTTTTGTGATAATTTCGAAGGTTTACATTTTAACAAATCATCAATGCTTAAAACACCCATATCTCTTAATTCATCTTCTCTTGTAGGCCCAACTTGGTAAAGTTGCATTAAGTTATATTTTCTTAAATCTAACCATTCAAGACTAATATCATTTGTATTGACATCAATATCGATTAATGCAGCATTCCCATAAATATCAGATTCCGTGCTAGCAACATTTACAACTAAACATCCATCATATATCTGTGAATGACCTCCCAAAAGATGTACATGCCCACATAAATTTAAAATTACATTTTTATTTTTAATGAAATTTTTAATGGATTTAGAACCAATATTTTCAGCCCCAAATCTAACAGCCAAATCTAGAATTTTATAAGGAGGCATATGTGAAATTAAAATAATATTTTCATTAACTTCTTTCGATTTAGAAGTGATATAAGATTCTATTTGACTTTCAGAATATAGAATATTACCTATTAGCTGATTAGTCTCTTCTTTTCCTCCTTCTAGCCCTATAAAACAAAAATTATCATTAATAACATTTTCTTCATGTAAGTTTACAACATTATTTGTTCTGAGTATACATTTATACTCAGGATAATCATCATTACCTAAAACTGCAAGAACACCTTTTTTAGAGTAATTACTCAATTTATCGAAAATTTTTTCCGATTCAAAATCTAAGTCGTTTAGTATTGCAAAAATTCTTGAGCCTATCTTTAAAATCTTTAAATTAAAATTATCAATAATTTTTTCAGGCCAGTTGCCATTATAGTCCTCATAATTCAAATTATAATACAAAATGGAATTAAATATATTAATATTATTAATTATTAAATTCTTTAGCTCAGAATTAAGCGATATATTCTCATCAAAATCATTTAAAAGGTTTTTATAATAAACTAAAGAATTAATAATTGCTTTTTTTGCATTTTCTATTCCATAATCATTTACAGGAACCATGATCAAATAATTATTATAATAATCCTTCAAATCAAGAAAAACAGCACGTGATTCCACGTTTAAACCCTCAAAATTAATATTTTGAAATCCCATACAGGTCAATCTTTTAACCATGTTTTCCAATGACCAATCCTCGAAAACTTCTATATCATCCCCACAATAAACAATAAAATCTGGTTTTTCCTCTAAATTTTTTAAAGTATGGAATATTGGTAGGAAATCTTGTGTCCTCCAGTCAGAAAATGCTAATATTTTCATAATAACATCTTAAATATTCATATATAAAACATTTTTTGGAACAAACTCGATCCAGAATATGTTAGCCCATATTATTCTATCCACCAATAACTTAGCAACCAATCCAGACTTTCATGGACCCATCTTTATTTCAGAAATGAGCATCATATCATAGTCTCAATTCAAACTAAATATAAAATCTTAAAACCATCTTTTTTATTAAAAAATTATCAATCATCCCATCGGAATCTTACCCAAACTGGGGCCCGGGGCGAATCATTAATAATCTCCTGGACACGTATTTCTGCTAAAAGTGGTTTATTACTAATCAATAATTCTGAAAGAACGCTCTCTGGAAGATCTATGTCTAAGGGGGTCTCATTTTTTCTTAAAATATTCAATATATACTTACGATCCTGATCACTGAATCCGGTTCCGACTTTTCCAAAAAATTTTCCATCTTTTTTGAGAATCAATGCTCCAAAAGCAATGCTACCCGTGCTTTTAGTAGCTCCTACCACATAAACATCAATAGTATCTTGTTTTTTTAGTTTAATCCAATTTTCTGATCTTTTGCCGGGTTCATATGGCGAATAAGTTTTTTTTAAGACAATACCTTCAAAACCTGCCTTTAAATTATCATTAAGATGTTTTTTTACATCATTTAATTCCTGAAAATCTATGAGATCAATGAATTCATCTAAATTAACTGCCTTTAAAAGAAGGGATTTACGCTCTATTAAGGGCTTTTCCATCACGAATTCACCATCCCAATTTATAATATCAAATATATTATAAGTGGCCGGCATTTTACGTGCTAAAATACTTATTTTGAATTTATCTTCCACATTACGCTTTAGAAGTTGTCTAAATCCACCAGCGACAGTTAGTTCACCATCTAGTATCCAATTTTTTCCGTTTATATTCTTTTTTAAAGCAGAAACTATTTCTGGGAACTTATAAGAAACTTGAATATCCCTACGGGTCCATAAGGTTATGGAATTACCTTCACGCTGGGCAATCAACCGTTCACCATCATATTTAGGTTCTACCAGCCAGGATCCATCCAAATTAACGACATTACTTTTTAGCTGAGCTAGCATCGGTTCTATCATTTAAACACTGTCCAACATCTTTTCCAGTTCGGATTCAATAGATCGTGTTTCAGGGGCCTTTATTTCTTTTACTTCCAATTCTTCACCCAGTGCTTTTCTTTCTATTAATTTTTTAACCTCAGCCGTATATTCTTCCTGGTAATCGGCCCAATTAAAGTCAAAGGTCATCTTTTCAACAACTTTAACCCCTTTATCCACCAAATTTGGTGTTAATTCTGTTTCTATAACATTTATTTCTTCAGAAGATCTTATCTGTTCGTGATAGAGCATTTGTTTTAGAAGGAATCCTTTTCCATGTGATTCTAGCATTCCAATGTATTCATTGGTTCGTGAAACCCATTTAACTAGGGCCACTTTGCCGCTTTTTTCCATGGCCTTTTTTAAAAGGAGAAAACTCTTTCCCACACCTCCTTTTTTAGCAGATTCGGTCCCAATATAGTATGGTTTGGATAGGGCCACCATAGGTATTTCTTCGATCTTACAAAATCCCTGGATCTCCATCATTTTATTTCTAAAAGGTTTAAGGGATTCTAATTCTTCATCAGTAAATTTAATACATTCTCCAGCTATGAAGTATGCTTTCACAATATCTTCGGCCTTAAGTTCCTCACCATCCTTTTCACAAACTTTTTTGTATCTAACTCGGCCACAATCCGTTTTATGGACTTGGTGAAAGCCCACATGCAGGTTTTCACTCGCGGCATAAGTTCTAATAGGAATAAGAATTGTACCAAAAGATAAATATCCAGACCAAATTGACCTCAAAATAACCCCTCCTAAAATATAATTATTATTATATTTCTTTTCAGCATTATTTTTTTGCTAAAATTTCAATTTATTTAAAATTAATAATAATCTTCGTTAAACGCCACTATAACGTAGTTGAACTAATAAAATAATTACTCAATATAATATATGGCTAGGAAATGAGCAGAGTAAATTTGGGAGATACACAAAGTTCATAAATCCCCTTTCTTTTTATATAACTCCCACATTCTTCACAAATTCATCATGAATGCATTGATAATCCATAAAACAATTAATTAAATTAAATAAAGCTAGGATATGACAAACAAGTAAAATTATTCAACAATTTCCATCTTATCGTATTTTAATGCAGGTACCAATGCTTTTTTAGGCCCTGATTTAAGTTCAATCAGATCATATTTTTCTAATTGAATAATTTTAGGGTAAACCTTCTTTAAATCCCAGTTAAGAATCTGAGCTAGATCTTTGATTGATTGAGGTTTTTTATTTACTATTAAATCCAGTAATTCCTTTTCTTCTTCACCTAAAACTAATTTATCTATAAATATGATTTTACCATCTTCCATGGTCTCATCTAGATTTTCTGAAAAGTATTTCCAGTCCTCCAAGTCAGTATATAATTTCAAATTGTCCAGGTTATTTTCATAGAGCTTTTCCAGCTCAGAAATAGAACCATATGTTTTTCTGAATTCTTGAACCAGTTCCCTGCCTTTTAATTCTCGGATTAGTTTAATTCTCAATTTATAAGCTCCTTTTTTAATTCATCTAAATTAATCCCTTTGTTTATTTCTATATGGTCCGTTATCATAGAGTAAATGGCCTCTAAACTGTTTTCTTTTATGTTTTGGTAATTTTTTTTGTATTCTAGGTGAATGTGACAGTACCCGTGGTTATTATCTATTCGAATACTGTCCGGCATGATAATCATAGACCATCCTTTTTTACTCCGTCTCCAAGATATGGTTCTGCCTTGGCGAACTAATGGACTGGAATTTTTATTTTTCATATTGAGACTATTCCATATTTCTTATATAAATAATGATAATCTAAGCAATTCAACATAAACTATATAAAAGAATTAATAAAAAAACATATTATAATACTTAATTAGGGGTGAGTTATTATGGGTTTATGATACATGTTTTAATTATTCTAGGAACAGTAGGGATTTTAGGCTATTTAATTAAGT
Organism: Methanobacteriaceae archaeon; assembly: GCA_023249725.1. Lineage (GTDB taxonomy): Archaea > Methanobacteriota > Methanobacteria > Methanobacteriales > Methanobacteriaceae > UBA349. The sequence goes on along the minus strand of JAHFBZ010000008.1, from coordinate 4,309 downwards.
CCATATTTAAAAACAAAGTTAATATGCGTAGCCATCACAAAATACAAGCTATAGATCTTTTAGGATTGACAACCGTGACCGTGGTTGCCTTAGTGGTGAGCATTGGGTTAACGGATAATAATTATACAGTTCTAGTAGGAGTAGTTAGTGCTGCTGTGGGAGCTATAGGTGGATTTTTAGCCCATAAAGATCCGACTGCTAACAAAACTGCACTATTTGCTTTGGAAAATCAATACGGAGGAGTGGGGAAACCTTTAAAATTTACAGTTGCAGCCATTTCTTAAAACTTTTTTTATTTTAATTCATCTTAATATTTATTCTTTATTAAAAAAAATAATATTCCTGCAATTAAACAAAATAACTTTATATTTTTTAAAATTTAAAAAAGAAAATTAAAAAAGATTATGAATTATTATCATCCCTCTTTACCAATAGGCCTCAAAAAGAGAGATATTATTAATCCCAGAAGCATGAAAATAGATACGGCATCCATAGCATATCTCATCGCTGTTGTTATGGTAATATTTACCATATTCGAATCTGCAGATGTTTGATTTTTCAATTGTTGCACATTAGTGGTCCCTAGTTTTTCAAAATAGAACCCGAGATTTTCTTTATACTGCTCTTTAGTGATTTGGTCGGGATATGTAGTATCTATGGCCGTGTATAAACCACTGATGGCTCCTAAAATTAATATTACTCCAATTACTGCTGTTCCCATGGATGATCCCAAATTGGCTCCAGTTGACATGAATCCTGATGCATCAGCCTGTTTTTTATCACCGGCACTGGTAAGTATCACATCCGCCGTTAGTGGAATGGACAATCCCAGGCCCACTCCCAAACAGAACATTCCCGGAACCAGGTCAATTAGTTGAGTATATAAACTGAACTGAGATCTGAGAATAATCGCTCCTAGTAATGCCACAGCGAATCCTATGGCAATTATAGTGCGGTGGGGAAGCCTTCCAGAAATTTTCGAGGCGATAATTGAGAATACTAGTAATCCTACTGTGAGTGGCATTAAAATTAGGCCAGTAGTAAATGCATCCGCACCAGATACTGTCTGGAGGAAAACAGGCATTACAAAAACTGTTCCTGCTAAAGCTAGATTCATTAGAAGACGAGTGCTGGTCCCCAACGTGAAATCCCTGTTTTTAAGTAAATGAACATCAAATAGGGGTATTTTATTTTGAGCAATTCTCCTTTTTTCATAGAAATAAAATACCATAAGAATTAAAATTCCAATTCCCATACAGTAAGGAGCATAGGTCCACGTTTTAAATGAATTGAGTAATAAAACACCTAAAACCAAGACCACTATACCTACCGCAGAAAGTATAGCTCCCAAAACATCGATATCTGAACGTTCCATAATTGGTTTGAAGTATTTAATATGGCCCGAATAAGCAAGAATGGTTAATATAATAAGCAATTCCAGGCCAAAACCCCACCTCCAACTAAAGAACGTGGTTAAAAATCCCCCAAATAATGGGCCAATCGCTGCAGCCACTCCGGCCATGGCAGTCCAAATGGCCAAAGCAAAAGTACGATCTTTACCATGATATGTTCCACTGATAATTGATGCCGTGGCCGGAGTCATTAAAGCAGCACCAATACCCTCTAAAATAGACCATCCTATGAGTAACATGAATGTATTAATACTTAAAGCAGCTATAGTAGTTCCAATACCATAAATAGCAGCTCCAATAAGAAATGTACGTTTTTTACCCATTACATCCTGGAGTTTTCCGCCGATTAACATTAATGCGGCCATGGTGAGTGCATAAACCGCAATTATAAACTGAATCGTGCCCACAGTTGTGTTTAGATCTTTGACCAGCGTAGTTATGGCCACATTCATAAATGTAGTATCTAAAGCAATTACAAAAGCTGAAAGCGAGACAACAATTAATGTAATCCAACCAATTTGAACTTTTTCTTCCATGAAACATCCTCTAATTTTATTATATTACTTTTAAATATTTAAAAAATTGCGTTTTAATTGCTAAATTTTTTTATTTCTCATTTTTAAAGATATAAACCCCAAAAATATAAAATTATATTATTAATTCTTTTAAATAAAAAGTAGAACTTATAAATTTAGTTTTTGAGTTATTTTAGATATTTTCAATTTCTGTTTGTGAATAATATCACAAAAATTATCATTGAAAAAACTTGTTTTTTAGATGTTATAGAGAATAATAAATCAATCCATATGATTAATCATCATTTTGAGAGAGAATTCACAAAAAAAAATTTAATTTTAAGTATTTGTGACTTGTATTTTAATATAAGAGAAATTAATTTAATCCTGAAACAGAGGTGATTCGAATTAGAAATAATCTCATAATAACAATATTCATTGTTTTATTTTCTTCTTTAGTTCTAATTAATGCCGTAAGTGCCATAGCCATTCTGCCAGATGACTGGGTAAGTCCAGATTCTGAAATATCTAATCCCGAATCACCAAATACAACTACAAACCCTTCAGAAAACTCCACCCCGACACAGGAAATAGAATCAGTTACTCCTGAAGTTGCAAACAATAATGTGGCCAATCCAACAGAAAATTCTGAAATTGTTGCTACCTCCACAGAAAGTCAAAAAATAATATCCAACGCTGAAAACACAAATGAAACCCCTAACAGCATCCCAAGCAGCATCCAATATACCTCCAATTCCACGGAGTATCCTATTATTGAAACAAATGAAGTGAGCCCCAACAATACTGAAAATTCTGACAGTGGCACTACAAGTGACGGCAGTGCATCATATGCTACATTAGTGTTATCAGTGATATTAGGTGGAACATTAATTATGCTTAAAAAATAATTATTTTTTATTTTTTATTTTTATTCTTACCACATATCATATCAATTCTAAAAAATATAATCAAGATAAATACATATTATCAAAATACTCTTTTTTGCATTCTACTTTAAATTGATTAAGCTCTTGAAGTTCTAAAAAACTATTTTATTTTAATTCAAAATGTAAAACTCATATATGTCCTTAAACATAAATTAATTCTGGTTGTTATTTTAAATATTATTTTTGAAAATTAGTTGAAAATTAGAGAATTGACTCAAATTTATTAATTATAGATTAATTTTATAATTCATCTTAAAATTATAATTCCTCTAGAAACTTATGAAATGAATTTTTTGATAAAATAAAAATAGAAATTAATATCAAATTTCGCCAAATACTTTAATATCATGATGTTTATAAGATATTAAGAATAATTGTATATAAAAAATAGTTTATAATTTATTTAAATTATTACATATTCTCAAAGTATAAACCTCACAAATAATAAACAATAGATGAAAATAATAGTTTAATACATCTTTAAAAGAAAAATTAAACCAATCACAGATTAAAAATAAAGTAATGAATAAATTATTCGAGGATTTTAATGTCAAAATTTTTGCTAGCAGCCATGATAGTTGTCCTAATTTTTGGATCTTACTTATATATATCAACTCAAACTGGGCTTGTGGAACCAGTAGGACGTTTAGCCCTTGTTAAACTAGTCAATCCAGATATGTACCCTAACCACCCCCATGCAGAATTGTTAAGTCAGTACGCTGAAAAAAAAGGCTCTAAATGTGCATTAGTAGTTCATTTTGCTGGTGATTCTAATTATCGTCAGTTTAAGCAAGGCAATGTGACCATAATCGAACTGGCCATGATCGATCCTAATGGCCTACGTACAGACATTAGCTGGACGGAAGTTATCAGCACATTCATCTTTGGACCCGATTACAGCAAATATCATTACCGTGCTGATGGTATTGAATTTGATAATTTGGATGATGCACTGGCTTATGTAAACAAGGTGGGGAAAAAAAACGGGCAGGAAGGACCTATTCCTATGGTAAACCATGGTAATGTGAGAACCGGTGGGATTTTCATAAATCCTGGCTGTGGATTCCCACTGTATGTACAAATTGTCTGGAAGGAATATGGACGTTTTGCAGCTTATTACTATATTGCTAAAGGCCTTATAGATCCTTATTTCAATAATCCTTACGCTCTTTACGAAATAAGTCATGCTTCCAGCCTACAGAAGCTTTATAATCTAGGAGATTTGGATTACAAATAAATTAAATTCCCCTATTATTAAATTTTATCAAAGAATTATATAACTCGGAAATACTATTTCGTATTTCATTAATTATTAATTTTAGCTTGAGATAAGTATTTCATTTTATATAATTTTAGTCTATAATCAATAATTATAAAAAATTTACTTTAAACATTTAGTAGTAACATAAATATAATAATTATCAAAATATTAAAG
>JAHFBZ010000007.1 GCA_023249725.1 Methanobacteriaceae archaeon | reverse complement strand
ATATAATCCCTCTTTATTAATGAATAATTCCATTTCAGGAGATAATTCTAAATTTTCATGGTTTAAACCATATTCTAAATTGTTGTCTTCCATGAAAACCCATATTTTTTCCAGTGATTCTTCTCCAGGTTCACTTATTTTCATTTTTAAGCCTCCTTTTTAAGTTTTTTTAAAAATTTCATTATTTTTGAACCAATTTCTGGGTCAGGTAAAGTTTCATATCCACAATTAGGGCATCTGATTTTCTTGCAACCAGAACCTAAACATCCCTGACAAATTTCCAGTCTTTTAGTTTCATCAAAATCATATCCACAAAGAGCACATTTCATAAAACTACCCCCAACGTAGTTAATACCCAGTTAAGGACAAATCCTATGGTAAATGCGAAAGTAACTACGAAACCAGCAATTAATAACGATATTTTCCATCCTCTTTCCTTGGTCATTACCATAAACTGGGCCACACAAGGCATGAAAAGGGTCAATACTACTGCAGAAACTAATAGCTGTACCCCTGTTAAAGTACTCTGTATATCGTACAATCCTGCTGCACCATAATCTCGCCTGAAGAATCCCAGTATGAATGTTTCAGCAGTTTCAATAGGCAATCCTATGGCGGTAATCACCGGCGTAATCAGTGCAATCATCATGTTTAGAATTCCAGTTAAGCTTAAAGCCCATAATATGATACTTATAAGTATAAATAAAGGAACTATTTCTTTAAAGTACCATATTAGGCGAGTATAAGTTTTTTTCAGTACCTGGGTTGGTCTGGGTAGTCTTAAAGGAGGAATTTCCATGTAAAACGTTGGATTCTCACCAGGCATTAATTTTGAGGCAGTTAGTCCAATTATAACATATAATAATAGCATAATAACAACCCAAAGCCACAAAGCAGAAGGGTGTCCTGCTAGAACAGCGAATATTACACCTAATTGGGCAGCGCATGGTATGGTTAATGCCAGGAGTATGGTAGCTATGGTCCGTTCCCGGGGTGTTTCTAAAGTTCTTGTTACCATGGTGGCCATACTTCCACAACCAAGGCCCAGTACCATAGGTATGACGGCTCTTCCACTAAGACCTATTAAATTAAAAACCCTATTAATTAGCATGGCTAAACGAGGTAAATATCCACTGTCTTCCATTATTGAAAATATCAGGAAAAAAGTGCCTACAATTGGTAGTATAATTGCTGTTGCATAAGTCACACCCAATGTCCATATACCATATTCACCTACCAATAGTTCCTGTAACGCTACAAAGGGTATGTTATTAACCACAAAATCGGTGACAATGGGGTTAATCCATTCTCCAAAAATGGTTGATTCCACCAGGTCTACCAGATCTCCAGCACCAAAAACCCCCACAAACTGATAAAGACCGAAATACATTATTACCAGCAATATAGGTATTCCAGTCACAGGATTTATCATTAACCGACTAACCTTTTCTCCCCAAGATAATTTATCTGTTTTTTCAGTTTTTAATGTTGAAGAAACCAGTTCTGTAGCATTTTTTTGTAATCTGAGCCTAAAAAGATAATTAAGTGGTTGTCTAAATTGTGAAGTAGTTTCTTTTACCACTAACATTATTTTTTCATAATTAGAACCATCATTTTCTTTAATTAATTTTTTTACATCCCCATCTTCTTGTAATAACAACAATGATAATGCACGCTTAGAAATAGGATATTTACTCTGGATTAATCCACTAATTTTATCAACAGCACCTTCTATAACTTCATTATATTCTACTGAAAAAATTTTGTCTTTTTTATGATAATTACCTATTATTTCTCTAAGAAGATCTAAGCCCTGTCCGGTAGCAGCAGTAGTAGGAACTACAGGTATTCCAAGTTGTTTTTCTAGTTTTGAATAGTTAATTTTAGTTCCAACTTTTTTGGCCTCATCCATCATGTTTAATACTAGTATGATTGGCAAATTTGCCTCAATTAGTTGTAAAGTTAATGGTAACATCCTCTCCAGATTTTTTGCATCCACTACATGGATAAGAATATCAGTGTCTTCTTCCAATAGCATTAATTTGGAAATTCTTTCCTCCTCAGTTATAGAGCTTAAAGAATACATACCTGGAGAGTCAATTATTTCAAATTTTTCTGCACCAATATTGAATTTCCCGCGATCAACTGTTACAGTGGTCCCAGGATAATTGGATACCGTCACATAAGAACCAGTCAATTGGTTAAAAAGCATACTCTTACCAACATTCGGATTGCCGAGTAAAACAATCTTTTTTGATTCTATCGAATCTGATTTTGATTTAAGTTTTGAATTTTCTTTCAAAACTTTTTGATCCTTTTTATAATATTTAAACCAATTTTTTATTTTTGTGCTCATCAAAAAATCTCTCCTAATATTTTAAAATAATTTGTAAATTAGAATTTATGAATGAATTTAGACATTATATGCACATATTACTGTTTGAATAGCTGTTGTCATATCTTCAGGACCAATAATATTTTTTCCATTTTTAGATGCCTCTCTGGAAGCTTCTTCTGCCACCATATGGCCCAGATCATCGAGAAATTCTTGAAGATTTTCAACAGCCGTCCAATTAGTTTTTGCCACACGCTCTCTATTTAAAATACTTAATTCCATGTTAGCATGCGTTTTTACAATTTTTACAACCTGGGTGAAGGGTATATCCATTTTTTTATAGTTTACATCATTCATTGTTCCACCAATATCAGACAATAGGAATTTAAATTTAGGCTTGCCTAAACTTTCATTAATTTAAGTGGATTATCATCATATATAAAATTTTAGGTTCGCCTAAAAATTTTTTAGGTTGAGCAAAAAATTAAAAGAATATATAAATTTTGAAATCAAAAAAAGCAAATTCATAATTATTTCATAATAGAAATTAATCATGTTTTGAAAAATGAATATTCAAAAGTTCAAAAAGAATTATATATATTTAAATCCATAATGATTTTATTAAAAATCAAGTATATAAAAATTGAAATTAGTTGAATTTAAAAACTAAAATCCAGTTTATTGATTTAAAATTATAATAAATTAAATTATTTTTATCAATTTTTTTAAATTTAAGGTGATGCAGTGAAATTTAACAATATAGTTTACGATTCACATATAACAGAAAACAAATTATTAATTGCCTCTAATGAACCTAAAAAAGAGGCCAAAGTGGTTGTATTGCAACCCGTAGGTTATCCATTCATTTGTAATTTAGTAGAAACTCCTAAAATAGAAGTTTTCAATAAAGAACTCTTTGAATTATATGCTCAAGATCAATGGGAAGGATTTACTGCAAAAGAAGGATCTTATCTTTTTGATCAGAAATTACTACCAGATTATGCTTTTAAAGTTATTAAAGCACACCCTGATGAGTCAAAAATAACTCAAAATACATCTATACTCCTAGTTGATGTTTTAAAAGATTCTGAGGATATTCAGAAAATAGAAACTCAACTTAAAATAGATGATGTGGTAGGCCAAGAACAAGCCAAAACTAAATGCAAAATCATAATGAAGTATCTTCAGGACCCTGAAAAATTCAAAGAATGGGCCCCTAGAAATGTCCTATTTTTTGGAACACCAGGTACTGGAAAGACTATGCTGGCCAAATCATTATCTAATGAGCTTAAAGTCCCACTATATCTCATAAAGGCCACTACGCTTATTGGAGACCATGTGGGTGATGGTGCCCGCCAAATACACGAATTATATGATATTGCAGCTAAAAATTCACCTTCAGTGATATTTATTGACGAAATTGATGCTGTAGGTCTGGATAGAAAATACCAATCTCTGCGAGGAGATGTTTCAGAAGTGGTAAATGCGCTTTTAACTGAAATGGACGGTATAAAACAGAACTATGGTGTAGTTACCATAGGTGCCACCAATAATCCTTCAGTTTTAGATTATGCAATTAGGAGTCGATTTGAAGAGGAAATAGAATTTAAACTTCCAGAAGAACCAGAAAGAAAGGAAATAATCAAAAACAACATTGATTCCATGCCTCTGGAAGTAAAGGTTTCTGTGGAAAAGCTGGCCCAGTTATCCAAAGGAATGTCTGGAAGAGATATTAAAGAAAAACTATTAAAAAATTCTCTTCATAAAGCCATATCGGATGATGAAGATATAGTGGAAATGAAGCACGTCGAATATGCTCTTAAAAATTACCAGACCGAAAAGAACGAGCCTAAGGGAATGTTTGCTTAATCATCCCCTAAAAACCATTATTTTCATCACATCTTTATTTTTAATTATTTATTTTTAATTTTTTTAAAAAGTTTTTGAATAAAAGTTTTTGAATAAAAGTTTTTGAATTAAAATATTGATTATAAATTAATTAATTTGGTTAACATTTGATTAATTAATTCAACTTAATTGAATTTCATATTCTTTTTAGAATAAAATATTTACCATTAAAATAAACATTACAATATGAGCATTAAGGAACTATTTTTAGATGCCAGTAAGTTCGCAGCTTCAGACTGGACAAAATTTATCTTATTAGGAATAATATTCGTGGATATAGACCTATTAGATCAAACTACCGACATGTTAATGCCAGATTTCTTTAATTACATATTTTTAGTTGCATTTTTTATTTTAGTTTTCATAGAAGCCGGCTATTTATTCAGAATAATAGAGTCCTCTGTAGATGGATCAGATAAATTACCACCATTTAGTAATCTGCTACAATTATTTGCACACGGGCTCAAAGATTCTTTAGTAGTTGGCAGTTATATGTTCATTCCTGCAGTGCTATTTGTCATTTCCGCAGGCTTGGCCTTGATCTATTTGGGGAATGATATTTCTGTAAAATTTCCGCTGGAAATACTTTTACTTTCATTAGTAACTGGAATTGTGTTTTTTATAATTTTACAGGCAGCTATACTAAATATGGCCCATAATAAAGGTAAGTTAAAATCAGCATTTGATTATAGCGGCATATTTAGAAAAATAAAGAATGTTGGGCTGAAAAAATTTGTAGTAGTGTGCTTTTTAACCGCCATTATATTCGTAATATTAAAACCATTTGTGGTGGATGAGTTAAGAGGATATATGGATCCCATAGGCAGTACAATAATGGAAATTATAATCGCACCATATTTAGCTATTTTGACTAGTCGCTTTTTAGGTACCATGGATCGTTATAATTAAAATTAAAGTATTAATGTAAGTTATTCTAACTTAGTAAATAATCAAATTAATTTCTATTTTAAATAAAAAATATAACATTAAATTTAAAATTTTAAAATAAAATTTAATAAATATTATTTATTAAAATATTAATTCCCAAAATGAATATTAATTTCGTCTAAAAATAAGCTCACAAGCTTTAATTAATTCATCATCTTGATTTTCAGCTGCTTGCTTAATATTAGAAACTACATCAAAGAATATTTTATCAACCACAGACTTGGTAAGATTTTCAACAACTTTTTCTTTGCCATTAAGCTCACCTAACATATTAATGGCCTTTTGAGTTTCATTTATTCTAATTAACTCCATTTCACGACGTATTTGTGAAATCAATGGCTCCACTTCAATGTGTTTAAGAGATTTTTCAAGGAGGATTAATTCTTCCTGAACAATTTTTTCAGCTTCTTTAGCCTCTTCTTCTCGCATCTTGCGGTTTTCATCAGCAATTCCACGTAAATTATCTATATTAAATACTTTAACCCCTAATTCCACCACTCTATCTTCGATATCACGAGGATTAGCAATATCAACCATTACTAAAGATTCTCTTCGCTCTGGAGGTACGGCATCCTTCACTTTTTCATAAGTTAAAATAGGATGAGGGGCGCCAGTAGCACTTATAATAACATCAGCATCAGCCATAAATTCCATTAGAAGATCAAAATGAATGGCATAACCACCTAATTCTTTGGCCAATTCTACCGCGCGATCATAAGTCCTGTTGGCGACCACAATAGCCTTCAAATGTTTCTCAACCAATGCCTTGGCCACCAGAGTTCCCATCTTTCCAGCGCCTACCACCAGAACTTTTTTACATTTGAGATTGCCATGAACTTCTTCTGCCAGTTCAACTGCTGCTGAACCAATAGAAACGCATCCTCGATTAATGTGAGTTTTTTTCCGTACGGCTTGCCCCACATGAATGGCCTTAGTAAAAATAGTATTTAAAATTAAACCAGAAGTATCTTCTTTTATTCCTCTTCTTTTAGCATCCCTTATTTGGCCCAAAATTTGATCTTCACCAATAATCATTGATTCTAAACCAGATGATAATCTTAAAAGATGTTCCATGGCATTTTGGTCTTTTTCAATTACCAAACCTTCTTTAATAAAAGATCCAGATTTTAAATCATCCTCCAGACTACAAGAATTTGAATCACAATCCCCTGAATCAATAATAACATAATACTCCGTGCGGTTGCAGGTTTTTATTGAAATAAACTCTTTAACTAAATAGTTTGACTTTAAATAGTTGAATAAATCATCAAGAGAAGATATTGAGTTTTCCATAGTCTGAATATCTGCTGTTTTATGATCAACCCTAATATTTAAAATCAAAAAGAGTCCTCCCCAATATTTTTAGAGTTCTGATTCATAGACCCCTTGTTATTAGAATTCTGGTTCTTAGAGTTCTGACCATTATAAAATTCATCTGGATTTTCAGAACTATTGCCCTGATTATTTATTTTTGAATCTGAATCGTCAAGTTGACTTATAAAAGAATTAACCAAAACCATGGCCTCTTCTAAATTATTTTCTTGTAGGCATTTATTGATTTCAGAGTCATTGGAGATTTGATAAAGGTAATTTCGCCTTAACTTCTGATTAGCAACACATTCTTTTAATTTAGTTCTAGAATAATCCTGTAATTCAATTTTTAATATATCTTCTGGAGTTATAATCGATTGTATCTTCTTTCTAAGCATACGAGCCATTAAAGGGCTTTTTCCACCAGTGAATATGGATATTTGAGCATCAGCTATAGAAAATGTAGTGGGAACAATAACATTGCCTTCTAAAGGAGTGTCTGCACGATTTAAAAGCTTTTCTCCTGCAAGATTTGCAACTTTATTATTCATTTCACCATCACCACTGGCCAGAACAACCAGATCGGCCCATTCAACCAGAATTTCTATCTCATTAATTGGTTTGGTCATTGCACCCAGTTTTTGAAGATTATCTGAAATTTTTCCCCCAGTAACAATTACCTCAGCACCCGCTTGAATAAAACGGGATGCCCTTCTCTCCCCAACTTCCCCAGCACCCAATACTAGAACCTTCATTTTGTCAGTTTTAAGAAAAAGGGAAGTCCAGGTCATAAATATCTCCTATTTATTAAATATTCGTCTTCATTGAGTATAATATTTGATTATCTATTAGTTAACTCTTGATTCATAATGAACCCAATATTAATTGCAAATTATTCATTGGGTAATAATAATGAAAATAATGAAATAACTAAGAAAGTTGTCCCATTATTTATTCAGCAGCTTTCATTCTAAGAACTTTCATAGCAGTCCTAATATCATTACCACATTCTTTAAGTACTTTCAAAGCTTCTTCCTCAGAAACATTAAAGGTGTCTGCTAGTGCTTTTACACCGTCTTCATCTAGAAAATCTGATTTTCCGACTAGTTCTTCAGAAAGTTGCTTTTTAAGTTCCAAGAACTCATCAGTACTCATATCAATGCGCCTCATGACCATGTCCCTTAAGGGACAGGGTTTAGATGGCTTACAACACCATACCAGTGAACCAAAACAGGTCCCTTCACCTTCTCCTAGTCGTGTTTTCTTTCCAAATTCTTCTTTAATTCCTATATAATCTTGAGGTGTGATACCCGCGTCTTCCAGGGCATATAAAATGGGACACGGCTTCACTGGAGGGCAGCAAAAACTTAGTGCCCTTTTGTCACCGCCTCTACAAACGTGTGATGGTGCATCATCCCATACCATATTAATATCCTCCAAATTTTTAATAACTATTTTTAACTAATTCGGTTAAAATAGTTGTAAATTCATTAATTAATATTAAAATTCAAGTACATTTATCTGTGAATTTAATTTACAAATTTAATTAATTTATATTATTAAATAATTTATAAGTTTAGTAATTTACTATTATATTCTGGATATTCATTAAAATCAATAAAAAAAGTGATAATCAAAATAATTATTTTAAAATATTATTTTATATTTTTTGTTCAAAATAATTAAAAGAATTATCCTATGGATTATTCCTCAGTAAGCATACTCTTTTTTTCATGAGGAGTTAATTCTTCAACAATATCTTCAGGATTACCAATTTGAAGTATTTTTCCACCTCGCATCAAAGCAGCCCTATCACAAACATCTAAAACAAATTCCATATCGTGGGAAATAATTAAAAATGTTTGATTAAGTTCTTCACGGGCCTTAATAATAGAATCTGTGACCTGAACACGAGTAATAGGATCCATAGTACCTGTTGGTTCATCCAGAATAACAATATTAGGTTCTTTTATTAAAACCTGGGCCAAAGCAACTCTGTGCCTCTCCCCACCGCTTAATTCATCTGGATTTTTCTTTAAAATAGTCATGGCATAATCTTCATCGAATCCCACTGCTTTCAGTACATAAGCAGCTTTCATTTTCGCGAACTCCGCAGGCAATTCTAAACTAATTGCTTCGGTAAGATTTCCTAAAATATTACGGTGAGGGTAAAGACTGTATTCCTGATGAAGGATTCCCAAATAAGGCATAACCCTACCTCTGCCCAATGGGCCTTTTTGAGTCATATCGATCCAATTTTCACCAAGTTTAACAGATATTTCCCCGCTGCTGGGCTCGGTTAATCCAAAAAGAATTCGAGATAATGTTGTTTTTCCAGCCCCACTAAGACCCACTACACCAAATATCTCCCCTTCATCAACCTCGAGATCAATACCATCCACGGCTTTTACTACTCCCCTTTCAATGGAATAATAGTGTTTTTTGACTTGTTTCATCTCAATTATAGGTCCGCCTACTTCAAATTCCTCTGCTTTCTCAGGAAGGGGAACTTGTGCCATGAATTTAGCCACCACATCATCAGGAGCACCTTCTTCAATAATTTCACCTTTTTCTAGCCAAATTACATGGTTAGAAAGCTTTTTCATAACTTCCGGCCAGTGCGAGGTGATTACCATAGTAATTCCCTTATCTTTTACTCCATCTACTAAAGCTTCGTGCAGTAATTCTGCAGTTTTAGGATCCAATGTTCCAGTAGGTTCATCCGCCAAAAATAACATAGGTCTTTTGGCCATTTGTCTTGCAAGAACTACTCTTTGTTTTTCCCCACCACTCAAATCACGAGCAATATGGGTGATTCGATGAGTCATCTGAGTCATTTCCAATAGTTCTAAGGCGAAATAAGTATTTTCTTCATCCTCACCACCAACTATTGACTTCATAACATTATCAATAACAGTATCATCTTCATAAAGTGCAAAAGTCCTTTGGAGCATAATAGATATTCGCCTTTTGATTGCTGCAAAGAATTTTCTATCGCAGTTCCAAAAATCAACACTTTCTACATGTAGCTTGCCACCACACACACAATCCTTTTCATCAAATGAAGGAGGTTCCACCCTCAAGCAATCAGGACAAATAGCAACATTATAAATAATTTTTCCTTTATCCGGTTTATAATCCTTCATTCCTCTGAGCATATTAATGAGTACTGATTTTCCTGAGCCACTTCTACCTAAAATACCCAAGACACTGCCCTCATTTATAGTTATGTTTAAGTTTTTTAAAACATCGACGTCATTGAACGTTTTTGTAACGTTTTCTAGCACTATAAAAGACATATTACCACCTTTTTCAATGAATAGTAATAGATAATAGATTGATATCCTATTCTATTTCGTTATTTCCAAATAAATTTAATATTATTTTTTATATTATATTTAATTTAGTCAATCTATTTAAATAAACTTTTTAAATTTTATTTAAAGTTAATTTTTTATTTAATTAATATTTTAAATTTGTAAATTGTAGAATTCATAATTAATGAATTGAGCTTTGTGAAAATTTAGCCATAGTTTATCAATCAGAAATATTAATCAATAATTAAAAAATTTTCAAATTTTGGATAAATCAAAATTAATTCGTCCACCCATTGCTGCCCGAGCAATAGATATGCCATTGGCCCCAGCATCTAGCATTTTTTTGGCCGAGTTAATATCTACAATAGAGTTATTGCCTACTAGAAATGTCTCAATATTCTGACTTATTTCATGAATAATATCCAAGTCAGCATAGTTAAATCCTGGCTTCATGGCATCAATATGGATAAAATCACATCCTGAAGATTCGACCGCCTTAGCTATTTCTAAATCATTTAAATTCAGAACATTAGCTCTGAATTTAACAGAAACTTTTGCTGAAGAATTTTTTACTACTTCTGCAGAAAATTCTCCTAAATGTTCCAAATCTTGCAGCATGGCCTGACCACATCCTATTTCTGTAATTTCACTTTGACGACAATGAGCATTTATTTCGACCACATCAACTTCTTTAATCCTTGAAATCTGAATTATCGGATCTGGAGTAGTAGAACGCAAGTTTACAGAAACTAATCCATTCCAATTTTCCTTAATCTCCTTGGCCTGATTATAAATTACCTCAAAATAATCTTCTTCATTTATTGAAAATTCAGGCCTTCCTCTTTGAAGAATTTTTTCACCAGCAGTGATAGTGGGCGAGTCAATATTGTATCCACCGAGAGTAACCATATCAAAACCAAAAGGAATTAATTTAAGGCAGAATTTTGCATCAGTTATTCCTGCCATGGGAGCCAAAACTTTAATATAATCAATCCTTTGCAGTTAATATTACCTTTTAATAACCATTAAATAAAAAATTAACGGCTATTGGATTTTAGTTAATTAAAATAACATTTTATTCAGTTTATTAATTCGTTCATTAATTCTATCAACAAGATATTAAATCATACAAGTTATTAGAGTGCGGAATAATAATTATAAAAATTTATTTTTAATTAATAAATTAATTAAAAATTAAATTATTATAAATAATATTTATTACTCTTTCATTACATGAACCAAGTCTGTAAAGCCGCTACGAATCTCTTCTAGAGCTAAATCCGCCAAATTAGCTGCTTTTTCAGCAGTAGGGGCTTTTCCAACACCTGCTTTTAGTGCAACATTTATTTCATCTTCGATTTCTTTAATTATGGCCAGTAGTCCTTCTGGTTCCAGTCCATTACAAGGCGACATGAAGTTGTCTCCACCAATGAAGAAGAGAAGTGATCCTTTTTCAATTAATTTCTTCATTAAAAAGTGCTGAACCCGATTGACGATGAATGAAGTGTCATAAGCAGGAATAATATCTGTTAAAGAATCAGTGATTCCATTAATATCTATGTGAGCTATTTGAACAAAGCTATCTTCCTTATTAACCAGGCCATCAATAGCTAGAATTTCTTTTCTCTCTTCCGATTGAGCCCCACCATAATTTTGAAGAGCTTGCGTTGCATTTCTCTGAGCATCATAAGGAGTTTCTGCTGCACCAATACCCATACTAATGGTTACTGGATATCGGTTACCAATAGATTTTTGTATGCGCAGATGGTCCTCTACATCCACATTATTGGTTATGGCCAGCATGTTGTCAAAGCGGGTGAAAAAAACCAGCCCTTGCTTAGCAGCAAACTGTCTTTGCAAATCAGCATATAGTTCTGATTGTAAAATCTGAAGATCTGCCTCGGCTCTTGGAGTTGGAGTAACTGTCCAAGGGCCGTAGTTGTCAATTTGAATTAGAGTCATTTGTATCATAATATTCCACTCAATACTGTTCTGGCTAACATAACTTTATCCCCAATGTTTCTCATCTTGGTGTTTGTTATTGTGACCTCTTTTATTAGTTTTTCTATTTCTTTCTCTAAAAGTATATCCTCTTGGTCAATAACAAACTTATCTAAAAAATCTTCATACAGGGAACAAACACCTACTGATGAGACAGGTAGGTTCGTTGCTTCCATGAATTTAGCTGCAGGGCCACTAACTGGCAAATTACCAATTATGGGCGAAATTCCCACGACATAAGCTTTTTTCAGTGCTTTTTTCACACCATTCATTGATATTATGGGACCTATAGAAGTAATCGGGTTTGAAGGCCCAATAATCACTATTTCAGATTCTTCAATTGATTCTATTACTCCCGGAGCCGGTTCCACATCATTATAAACCACTTTTAAAACATCCGGTTCAGCTTTTTCTTTAATTAAAAACTGATGAAAACTCATTTCTCCTTGAGGAGTTAGGATTTTAATATCAGATTGCTCATCACTCATGGGTCGAATCATCGCTTTGATTTTAAGGGCTTTTCTTTGAATATCAACTGCCTGGGAGAGAGAATGATTTTTTATAAGCATTGTTTTTTGTATTTTCAAAGCTCGGTCCTGGTCTCCAATTCGCAACAGCTCTGGAGAACTAAATTCATTTAATTTTTCATTAGTAATGAATGTATCATCTTTCAGCCCATACCAGGTTTCATCGTTTATTAAATCTGCTAGCGTATAAAGAACCGTGTCAATATCCGGAGTTACATAAACTCCAGAGAAATAATCATTTTCCACAGTATTTACTACCACATTAATTAAAGAATGATCAATAGTCTCTTTGATTCCTTGAATTAATTTAGGAGTTCCTGTGCCACCAGATAATACTGTGATCATTTAAATCTCTCTTTTTTAAAATTAATCTTAATATTTTTTCTTATTAATTAAATCTAGAAATTTTTATTTAGTATTAGTTTTAATTCCATTATTCTAATTATTAATTCTAATATCTAAAATTACAAAATTTAAATAAAATCTAATAATTTCAATCAAGAGTATATTGTAATAGAAATTGAATGTAATAAAATTTATTGTTCATTTCATGTGATTTTCTAGATTATTAACTATTTTTATTGGTTTATAAAAAATAATTAACTTTTAGCGGAATGCATCAAATTTTTTAGGCCTTATCAGAGATTTAGCTCCATCTACTACATTTCTAAGATTATTAAAACTATTATATTCTTTTATAATAACAACAGGTATTCCTTCATCTACTTGACCCATTATTAGAGATGCTGAAGCAGCTAATTCATCTGCCACTGCTATTTGAGTGGTTTGCAGTTCCCGACCATATAAATCAATTTCACCCTGACGATTCCAGAGCGAATTTATTCCAGAAACACCTATAGCAACCCCAACTGCGCCTTCTCTAAAAGGCCGGCCCTGAGTATCTGAAATAATGACTGCGAGATCCTTTTGAGTACTATTCTCAAGATTATTTCTCAATTGCAATGCGCTTTTATCAGGATTAATGGGTATAGGAGTGGCTTTTCCTTCATCCACATTGGATTCATCAATTCCAGCATTGGCACAAATAAAACCATGTTTAGTCTCAGATACAATGAAATCCGGCCCTACCCTAATAATTTCAGTAGATTCTTGAATTATTGCTTCAACTAGTTTGGGATCTTTACCTGTTTTTTCAGCCAGATCCATAGCTTTGGTACTGGGAACCATGGATTCTAAATCAATGAAATTCCCCTCAGCCTTAGAGATTAATGTTTCAGCAACTACCAGAATATCCCCATCATCCAGAGTTATTCCCTGCAGATTAGCTGATTTAAGAATTAACTCTTGCAAATTATCTCCCTCATTTACCAGAGGAATTTCTGTGAGGCCTATTAATTGGATTTGCATTGAAACACCGTTAAAAATTATTTTATTATAATTATTATATTTTTACTTTCCCATCAATTAAATAAAGTAATATTTTAGATGAATTAGTTAAATAGAACTTAATTGCCATTTATTCCCTAAAAAGGCCGCTGCAGAAGTTACTGGATTAGTGAATTCTTCAAATTGGCCTTTATTCATAATAAATTCTGAGGCTTCTTGAGAATTAGATGCTTCAAATTCGACTTTATTGGGTTTAATGTGTTCATAAGTAGATATGTAACATGCTCCCTCAGGAACTTTCTCAACGATCAAATTTTCATGAGTAACAATACCAATATAAGCTTCGCCAGATTTAGTAACTGCTCCAGCGATTCTTGGAGTATTGAAGTCGTCTTTTTCATAGTCCATAGTCATTAAAGATAATGCTAGAGCATCTCTAATATTCATTCCTACAGAAATCTTATCTGCAATTACATCAGTATGAGATCCATTAGAAACAACAGCAATGTCATCAACTATTTTTATACAATTATATGCTATGTAAGGATTTACAAAAACATCCTTTTCATATCCTTCTTTAGGAATGATGGCCACTCTATCATCAAAGGATTTGGCCATTCTATTTGGAAAAGATCTGCTTGAAACTCTATATGCTACATAAGACCCATTATCATTATTTCCGACGGATAAAATTCTACCAAGATACATTTTTTCACCATTACTCTACTTAAGTTGTAAAATCATTATGCAAATAAAGTAAACTTAATTAAATAAATTTTAATTTTTAATAAATATCTGAATTGAATTATTTTAGAAGGTCATATATTACTAGGAGATTTAACCGCCTCGTTCACAGACATGCCCGGAGGCGTAGTAATGATAATCATCTTATTTTTAGGCTTTATAATGATCTCCCCCTCATCAATTACACGAGTATGTACTGCAATAGAGCTATCTTTAATTAAATTGGACACATTCACCCCATTTACCGTTACTGTTTCTAATCCCGCCACAGGTATAAGATAATAATCGGAAGGCCCCATACTTTCTGTTTGCTGAGGTTTACCTGAGGAAGAAGTATCTGCTGCTTGAAAGCTGCTAGTAACTATTACAAATATCAATATAGTAAAAAGAATGTCAATGAAAGGCACCATATTGAAGCGAGGATTATTTCCTTTAAGCTTTTTTCGGTACTTATCAACGTCTATTGCCATTTGAACCCCTTTAATGATTATAAACTAAATTAGTTTTTATGAATATTTAATTAAGTTATTAATTATTTTTTGTATTTTATAACAAAATTTATTTTGTTTTAAGTTATTTTTCTAATTATATCTTTTAAATTTATTATTGTTTTAATTTACTTTCCACAATTTCAGCACTAGCATTACATTTTTCTAGAATGATATTATTGATACTTTTCTCCAGCATACTTGGTTTAAAAGCAACCCATATATTAGATTCAGGTTCATTTATTTCCTTGACATTTACAATACCATCAGAATCACGTAGAGCTTCAACCGCACAAGGAATATCAGTATCTACCATTAATCTCATGGTAGCATATCCCCAGTTAGTCATTTTCTTTGCCAATTCAATTTTATCCATTTCTTTTTCAATAAGCCCCGTAATGTATGAATAGAGAGGTAATAATGTTATAGCCACAGCTAATCCAGCTATGGTGGTAATTAATGCTATATAAATTCCTTCAGCCATACCTGAAGAGTTTCCACCAATACCCATGGCCTTAAAAGTGTACCATATACCAATTACCGTACCAATAAGACCTAAAAGAGGAGCAATTTCAATTATAGTCCTCAGCATGCTTAAACCCTTAGTCATTTCACTCATTTCAACAATGAAAACCCTTTCCATAGCATCTTCAACTTCAGCTTTGTTTCTATATCCGATTTTTAGTGCTTCGGAAATTATTCTAGAAACTGGATTTTGATAGTGGCCAATAGATTTCAGTGCTTCTAATGATCCACCCCGTTCCATGGCATCATTAACCGTATTAATAATTTGAGGGGTGCTGGCTTTAGAAATTTTTCTTAAATAGTGAATCTTTTCAAGAGAGGTAATAAGACCATAGATTCCAATTATAGCAATAATATAAGTTATAATTCCTCCATTTTTGAACATCTCTAAAATGGTCCCAAAAGTGCTGGTAAAGAAGTCGAATATCATAATATCTCCTTTAATGAGTTAATTTATTCATTATCAGTTATTTTATTGATTTAATTTTTAAGATAATCCGGTTAATATCTAATAATTAATTAAATAATCTTCTTAATATCTCAAAAAATATTAAAGATAAATTAATTAATATAATGATTTCAGATAAAGTTAATTTTTTAGATTTATTTAAT
Organism: Methanobacteriaceae archaeon; assembly: GCA_023249725.1. GTDB lineage: Archaea > Methanobacteriota > Methanobacteria > Methanobacteriales > Methanobacteriaceae > UBA349. The sequence continues at coordinate 25,677 of JAHFBZ010000007.1, read as the reverse complement.
ATTTTATGATAGATGATGCTATAATAAATTAGTATTTAAAAATAGTGTTTTTATGGTTGATTTAAAAAGTTTTATAAATATTTAATTTTGGTTTTTAATAGCTGAAAATATATTAAAATAGTTTTAAAAAGCTAATATTTAATTATTTACTATACTTTATCCTATATGAACTATTTTTTGTTTTTAAGTTTTTCTACAGTGGCCCATGATTTTCTAACAAAATCTGGAAGCTCATCATACTCAAATTTCTGTAAAAAAGCCTTTGTTCGGGGATCACTAGGATATCCTGAACCCATACCACCCATTTTTTTGTATTGTCGGTTTAATTTTTCAATTTCAATATCTCTTTCGACTTTAGCCACAATGGATGCCGCGGCCACAGGAATATATTTATCATCTGCCCCGTGCTCGGATATGACATCCATTTCATTACCTACCACTTCCTTAATTTGACGTGTAAGTCTTGCCGGATCAACATCTACAGAATCAATAATAACCGAATCGGCTTGGGCCATGTTAATAATTTTCATCATGGCAATTTTTTCAATTTCATTTAAATTGACATCTTTGGCCCGTAAATTATCTATATCTTGTGCAGTTATTTTCACAACATGACAATCAGCCATCTTCCTTATTTTACGGGCTAAAACATTTCTTCGGGAAGGAGTTAGTTTTTTAGAATCCTTTATTCCCATTCTCTCCAAAATAGCTATCTTTTCTTGAGGTATAACTGCCCCACATACAACTAACGGACCTAACACAGGGCCCCTTCCAGCTTCATCGATTCCTAAAATCTTCATTTTTTCATCTGCTTTTAATAAATAATTTCTAGAATATTTATTCAGATTATTGATTGAATACTTAAATTATAAAATTCACTAAATTTTATTATTAATTCTTTAAGCTATATTATAATTAAAGACTACTTAATAAACAGTTGAATAAATAAAATTTCTGAAATATTAATTAATATTAAATATTAATATTTCGGAAGATAATAAGTTAAAAAAATATTTGAAATGAATTATTAAATTTTTCTTAGATTTATTTTATTAAAAATTAAAAAAAAGTTAAAAATAGATTAAATCTATTTCATTGCTTTTAATCTGACTTCAGGCTCTAGAGCACGAGGTTCAGCCGCCACAATAGCCGCTCCTTTGGCCACTACGGTCATAGGATCATTGGAAATTTCTACTGGAATTCCTACTTCTTCAAATATTCGTTCTTTAAGACCTTTTAATTGAGATGTTCCTCCAACAACAATTGTTTTATTGTATACTCCGGAAATTAACTCAGGAGATAACCTTTCCAGAACAGCAGCCAATGCTTCCACAATTTTCACTACAATTGGTTCCGCAGCATTAGCAACCATAGTTGAATCAACTTCTATCTCTTTAGGCTTGTTAGTCTTCATGCACTTACCAATTAAGCTGGTTGTTTCTATTTCTAGATCTGCGTTTGAATGAACCATTCCAACCTTAATTTTAGCTTTTTCAGCTTCGTGAATGCCTATTTCGACTTCATATTTCTGTTTAACTTGGTCTACGATGTTATCATCCACATCATCCCCACCCCAGCGAATGGTTTCTATATCAGTTATTCCACCCAAAGATATGACAACCAAATCACTGGATCCAGCACCAATATCAATTACCATGGTTCCTGCAGCTTCAGCGATAGGCAAACCAGCGCCTATGGCTGCAGAAAGGCCTTCACTAATTACAAGAACATAACTGGCCCCTGCTTTTCGTCCAATTTCTTCAACAGCATTGCGTTCCACTTCAGAAGCGTCACCAGGAATACCAATAACAATCCTATCAATACTGGTCGTATCTTCTTCAGAACCCATTTCCATAGCAAAAACTAAAAGTGCTTCGGCTTGTGCAACACTTTCAATAACACCTTTTCTTAATGGTCTTACTGCTATAATGTCTTCAGGAGTTCTTCCGAGCATAGACTTTGCTTCTTCACCCACAGCTAGCACATAAGAAGGATCATCCTTTTTAACTGCTACAACTGAAGGAATTTTATATAAGTCAAATTTATCACCAGATGGTTTTGCTACCACAGTGTTAAGAGTACCTAAATCAATACCTAAAGTACTGGTAAGGGCTTTTTTTCTATCTTCTTGCTCTACCTTCTTTTTCCCAAATGAAAACATATTATTCCTCCTCTAAGATCTTATTAAATTCTACAACGAATACCTTGTTAGATTTGGCCACTTCATTGATTTTTTCAATATTTTTTTCCTCTACAGATATAAGAATCGTAGATAAACCCACGTCAGTCATTTTAAATAGTGGATCTACAACATCCCTAATAATTTGAGGTAAATGGTCAGTTAAATAAACATCAGTTTCAATAAAACCCGTAGTGGTATCTTCTAAAATAAAAGAGAATTCAATTTGGCCTTTTTCAGCATCACCTGCAAATTTCTTAATGGCATTATCTGGCCCAGCTAATAAAAGGAGATTTGGCTCATTTTTTACATAATACGGGGCAATTTTAAGATAAGCACCACCATTTTCTTTACAAATTAAACTTAATTCCCTTATTTTATCAGTATCACCATATAACATAATAAAATCAAATTTTTTTCTTACAAATGACTCTTTTAAGTCCACATGTTCTCGGAACAAAATTTTAACCCGATCTTTAGAAGAAATAGCAGAGTATGCTACATTATTAACCATTTCTTCATTTCCAGCAATTACACACCAAATATTATCAGAACTTTGGGTGGTGGAAACCTGTGCTGCTTTTCGGAGAACTTTTATTTTACTTTCAATCATTAATACCACGTCTTTTGTTCATGGTAATCAATAAATATTTTATCGGTTATCATAAATTTACCAATTACAAAATATTATATTCAAAATATATATCATTTTCATGAATCAACTATACTAATTAAAATGAATCCCTTGAGATTTAGTTGTTTTGACAATCGTTAATATAATTTGATTCATATTCCATTTATTAAGTATTAAATTTTAAGTATTAAATTCAATTTAATTCAATTTAATTCAATCAAACCATTCAAATCATAGCAACTTAATATATTAAATCCAATCTAATATTTAATTCATTTAAATAATAATTAAATCCAATCTAATATTTAATTCATTTAAATAATAATTAAATCCAATCTAATATTTAATTCATTTAAATAAATCTAATTATTTATATTTATTCCCAAATGTATCCATATTTCTTATTTAATAGATAACATATTCGGCAAAAAATAATTTTTATCTATGCTAAATTAATATTTAACATATAATTATATATAATTTGATATGATAAAATATTTGGCCGATTACTGATAGAAATGTGATTTTAGTGAAACTAGGATATGAATACAATTTTTTATTCAAATCATCTTAAAAATAGCATATTCTCAATAATTTGCTTAACTAAAAGATGTAAAAATAATATTTAAGATATAAGTAACATTATTCATTAGATTTAAGATAATCTTTGCGAATTTAATTATTTTATTATTTATAATTAATAATCCATAATTATATAATTAATAATCCATAATTAATTTCATTGATACACAACAAATAAAAAAACTTGTAATTAGATATGACCCTAAATAATAATCTTATTAAATAATTTAATAAATATTTGTTTAATATTTGTTTAAACAAATTAGTTTAATTATATGACTTTTATTTAGTGCTGATTATCATAATACGTCCGCACAATTTTCTGGTGATAAATAATGTTCGTTGAAGGAACTCTAAAAAAGGCAAGTATTTTCCTTACAATTTCAGTTTTACCATTTTTACTTGGTTATTTTTTAATCACCTTCTTTCTGTTCTCCATAATCGCATTTTTCATGCAATTTTTCAGAGACCCTAAAAGAAAAACCCCTCATGGTAAAGACATTATTGTCGCACCTGCCGATGGGAAAATTTTAACTGGAAAAATAGACCGTATTGACAATTTAGTATATGACGACCCACTTATGGATCTATTACTTGAAAAAAACGAAAAAGGAATTCTTATTAGTACGTTCATGTCCCCATTTGATGTTCATGTGAACAGAGTTCCTATTTCGGGTAGAGTAATTAATTCTAAGTATTGTCCGGGAAAATTTAAGATAGCTAGAAAAAGTGTTCTTACTGAAAATGAAAAAAATTTAATTGTAATAGAAACGGAGTATGGTAAGGTTGGTGTTATTCAAATTGCAGGATTTGTAGCTAGGAGAATTGTGCAATATGTTAATATAGGAGATTATGTGGAAATAGGGAGCAAAATAGGAATGATAAAGTTTGGATCTCGTGTAGATTTAATTGTTCCTGAGAAAAACTTTGAAGTTATGGTTAAAGTCGGTGATCGGCCAAAAGCCGCTGAAACAATTATGGGTCGATTCATAAAAACAGATTAATATTATTAAATCATATTTTTGATTAAATTAAGTTAAATATTAATTCTATAAATCTTTTTTACTGCATAAATCAATTAGTAATAAAATATAGGTGGAATTATATCCGATATTAATCAAAATATGGTTAAAATAGTGAGAATTTTTTAAATTGGTGAACACTAACTAAATAATTATTAAAATAAATATAATATTATAATAAAAAGATGAGGCAAGAAAAATGAGTTTAGATACTACTCGAATGAAAGATTATGTATCTCTTCCAGATCTTTTCTCCATCACGAATGCCTCTTTTGGTTTTTTATCAATAATTATCGCCATGAATGGTGAATTAGTAATTGCTGCACAATTTATACTACTTGCAGTAATTTTCGATTCCCTTGATGGTTGGGTAGCACGAAAAACAAATAGAGATGATGAGTGTGGATTTGGAAAAAATATTGATTCATTATGTGATGTAATATCCTTTGGTGTTGCGCCGGGAATATTTTTGTATTCGGCCACTTTAACCCCGGATATACGATACATTAATATAATAGTAAGTCTCTTAATAGTTATATGTGGTATTTTGAGGCTCTCTAGGTTCAACGTGATTTCAAATATTGGAAACACCAGAGATAAATTTGTGGGACTTCCCATACCAGCAACTGCATTATTGTTGTCATCATTTTATCTCAGCGGCCTTTTTACAACTGATGTTGCTCTAATAATCATGACATTATCATCTTTATTAATGATAAGTACCATTGAATATTTTAAGCCAATAAGTGTAAAAATCGCAGGAATAATCTTGATTCTAATACTGTCTGTTTGCATACCTCAAAACATTCAAATTTATCTTATGAATATCCCCGCGAAGGCGTTATTCATCTTAAGTTTGATTTACATCATATTTATGCCATTTATGGCCTTATTCACAAATCTAAAAAGTGGTCCACATGTTAGATAAGTTGAAAGGTAACAAAAAAAATAGTAAGGATACACCTCCAGATCTGAGGAAGCCCGACGAAACAGAGTCGGCTGACGTGGGAGGCAAAATAAAAGATCTGGTCGGTAAAATGTCTGGAAAAAATGGTGAGAAAAAGGGAGCGGCAGCACCTAGCGGAGGCCCCAAGAAAATGCCCCGCCCTATGCCCAAGCCCAAAATAAAACCAAAGCCGGTAAATAAACCTAATGCTCCTAAGCTAAAGGTTAAAGGAGATCCTAAAAGGCCACCTAAAAGATCTGGTGGTGCCGCGGGACTTAGTACAAGTGGTTTTGGACGTCGAATACCCGATGACGATCAAAAAACTTTGATAGGTGCTGTTGTTTTTGCAGTCATTTTAATTGTTTTAATAGCTTCGCTTTATTATTTCTTAGTTTATTCACCATATCAACAAACACTGCAAGGTGCTAAAGATGTCAAACTAGGTGAAGTTGATGCTTATTTCAAAGGTCCTTTAGCTACTGATCCCCAGAAAACAAATCTTTTGAATCAGATTAATGCTGGAACTACTGCCGAAGAAGTTTTAGCCGTTGATGTGCTTGGCCCAGCTACTAAGTCATGGAGAGCCTATCAAACGCAGCAGATAAAGACTAAAAAAGATCCTTTTGGAAGAGTTATGGTCGTTTATTCTACTGATGCTAGTCAATCGGTGACTACTACAAATCAAACCGTCACACCTGAATCTCAAAAAGATGTTATAATGAAAGTAGCCGATGCCCAAACATTTGTTAATCAGGCAGATGCTACTGTGCTGGCAAATATGGAAATTAAAACACCGGATACTGTTGCAGTTCCAATAATGATTTCAAGACTGCAAGCAGCAGGTGGTTTGATTAGTGTTGGAAATATGGTTGATGTTTATGTGAAAACAGCTGCTGAAGCTGCACCTGCAGCAGCAAATAATAGTACAAACACAACTCCAGCAACAACAACTACCAGTTCAGATACTCCTAAGATAAGTGGGGCAACAGTCTTAGCAATTTTAAGAGCAAAAGACAGCGGTACTATTGATGCTAGCCTGTTAAATAGTCAAACATTGACTATGAACGATATTAGTTCAACTAGTTCAAATCAACAAACATCAACCACGGATGTAGAACAATTACTCAGAGCAGCAGCTGCCGGTGGATTTAATCAAGCACAAACATCAGCATTACTGCAAAATTATGGAATTAAGCTCTCAGACTATGAACGTTCATCCAATTTAGGAGATTTAGATACTACATATCTCGTTCTTTTAGAAGTTCCAAGAGAAGACGTATCTTTGTTGATCCAAAGTTCAGAAAGTTTGATTCTGACACTTCCAACACAGCAAGCACCTAACTGGATGACAAAGGAGCTAATAAGCATATATGGTTAATAAGTGGAAATTTGGCTGAATTCATAAGGCAAATTCAACCAAAACTTTTTTATTTTTAATAAATTATATTATTATTACTAAAAGAGTATTAACTAAGGGGTCATGAAAATGAATATCAATAAAATCTGCATAATGTTAATAATATCAATTTTTGCTTTTTCAGGAATAATTTCATTTGGAACATCTTCCGCAGAAACATGGGTTAGTGAAGATGCGAATGCTACAGCGTTTAGAATATCTCATTTAACTGCAACAATAACAGTAACCATTAAAAATACTAATGATCATGTTCAATATTTTAAAATAAGTCAGGCTTACAAACCCGAAAATTTAGCTGATAGTGTTAATTGGACAATAGACTGGGATCATACAAGTCCAACACCGGTTAGGATGGTGAAATCCATACAATCCGATGGAGATTATGGTTGGCCAATAAATGCAGGGGAAACAAAAACAGTTACTTTCAAACTTAATGCTGCAGGTGCATTTGGTGGGACTGGAAGTTATTTCAAAAATGTAGATTCGACAGATCAAACTTACTGGCCACTAGTAAATGAACCCGGCCTAATAGGAACATGGTTTTATCCAGATGAACTTGGAGTGTTAAATCCAACTCTGGACATTAAAAAATGGAAGGGGCATTTCACATTCAGGGTAACCAATGTGGATGATCAGAAAGTTTATGGAATTGTGAGAGCACCAATAGCACCTATTAAATCAAAAGTAACATCTATGAGTAGTTCATCAGTGGCTAAAGCATTTATTGATACTGGAACTGTTGTAAGCAGTAGCATTGCTGCATGGAATGTTGTACTGAATCCAGACAAATATACAAACTTAGAATATACTTACTTATGGCCTAAAACTAGTAGTAGTTCTTCAACCGCAAAAGCTTCATCAGCATCAATTACTACCAGTGGCAGTGGTGATTCCACAGTACCAAGTAAAACAACTGGTGTCCCATACGGATTATTTGTAGTTGGAACTTTAGTTACAGTGGCTGGAGTTGCATACGCTAAATTTATGAGATAAGCTAGAGCAAATAATTATTTTATTTGCTTTTTAATTAATTTTTTTTATTTTTTATTTTATAATTTTTTAAGAATCTAATTTAATTATCCAAAAATTTTTTATTTTATAATTTTTTAAGAATCTAATTTAATTATCCAAAATAATAATTTCAGATATTTTACCTCTATTTTATTTATTTCATATTTAAATTGAAATTACAAAATGCTATTCTGATTTGTTAAATTTTTATAATAGAAAGACTAAAAAGAAGATAATAAAAATTTTGTTAAAAATTGGGATGTAAAATGAAACTATCAACTATTTTTATCATAGCAGGAATGTTTATAATCTCGCTTTATTGTTTAATTGATGTGAGTTATTATGCATCTCAAATTGAGGTTGAAAATAATCTAACTAATGTTCCCATGGTTTCTATGCCATCAATTGATATCCAACAAAACATAAACAATAAATCCGTATCTTATGGTGTTTACCACGAACCAGGATCATCTGACCCAGGGGACGGTACAGTAATTATATTTGGCCATAGAACACTTTATGGCTCCCCTTTTTACAGTTTAGATAAATTAAAAAATGGAAGCAGCGTATTTTTAGACTGGCCCGGAATAGGAAATGTTGAATATATTGTGAATCGATCTTTTGTGGTGTCGGCATCTTATCGAATTTCAGTAGAACAGGGTCAAAAATTATTTTTAATAACTTGCACCCCAATAGGATCAGATAAACAACGGTTAATTATAGAAACTGATTTAAAAAAAATATCACCATTCCAAAAAACTAGCACTCAAGATAATCCTAAAAGTTACTATGGTCTACTAATAATCCTAGGATTTTTATTAGCTGGATTGACAATAACCTATTTTTATCCAGTAGAAGATGACAAAATAATTCTATTATTGGTAACCATAGGTTTAACGCTATTTTTAACATTAGGATACATATTTCCAATTCCAGCAGAATTTATTTCATCCCAAATAACAAGCATAAATAATATTTTTGGAATTTAATGAATTAACCTCAATAAACTCAATTAAATTAGATATAATAAATTTTCAATACTTTAAACCCAATATTTAATTTATTATTTAATATTTAAAATGTAAACAATTGAGAGGTGAACATAATGGAACCCCCAAAAGCCATTGATGTCGATACAAAATACTTTAGCAATATTTCACACCGCGAACGGGCCATATTTGAAGGCGGTATAAGCATGGGTGCACTTTTTCATCAGTTTATAGGAACTCCAGTGAGTATTAAAAATGCTGAAACACTGGAAAAGTCCATGGAAAAATCTCTTGAATTGCAACCCTGCATAAATAGAGTCATAGTCAAAATAAATAAAGAAAAATTAGAAGAACTGAACAGCTCGTTTGATTATGTTTCACTCAGTGGAGACATGCTAAATGTGACAATAATATCTGAATTTAAAGGGATTCTAGCACAGGTCAGAATGCAATATCAAGAAGATCTAAAATATCCCCTCATGTATATAGAGCAAATAACTGATTAGATATAATTTAGTTAGCAAATTAATTAAATTGGGAATTACTATTATTTAAAGAATTAATCATTTTCAGGAGATATTTAATTAATTTAATTTCTGTTTTAAATAAATAGAATTTTTTTAAATATACTTTATTAAGTATAATACTCAATAGAATATCATTAACTATGAAATTCATAGATTTTTAGGATATTAAAATCCTATTTTAAAAAAGTTATTTAAATTTAAAAATCTAATCTAAAGTTATTTAAATTTAAAAATCTAATCTAAAGTTATTTAAATTTAAAAATCTAATCTAAATGTAGTAATTTAAAAAATGAGAAAGATTGGTATGATTAAATTAGACCCAAACTTATGCAAGGGATGCAGCATATGCACCGAGTTCTGTCCAAAAAACGTTTATGAAAATTCTAAAACGCCGGACAAACGAGGAATACGCATTCCTGTCCCTAAAAACCAAGACAAATGTACACAATGTAATTTATGTGCATTGATGTGTCCAGACCAAGCTATAAAGGTGGATGAAGAAGATGAGTGAACAATATTTCATTCAGGGAAATGAGGCCTGTGCCCGTGGAGCAATAAAAGCCGGCTGCCAATTTTTTGGAGGATACCCCATAACTCCCTCAACAGAAGTAGCAGAGGAAATGGCATTGTTACTTCCCAAGGAAGGTGGAGCATTCATTCAGATGGAAGACGAAATAGGCGCACTGGGAGCAGTTATTGGAGCAGTATGGACTGGAGTTAAAGGAATGACCGCTACCTCTGGGCCGGGTTTCTCCTTGTTACAGGAGCATATAGGATATGCCACCATGACCGAAACACCACTGGTAATAATCAATGTTCAGAGAGGTTCACCATCCACAGGACAGCCCACCATGGCTTCCCAGAGTGATATGATGCAGGCCCGTTGGGGTTCTCATGGGGACTACGAAATAATTGCTTTATCGCCTTCTTCAGTCCAGGAATGCTTTGATTTTACTGTGGAAGCATTTAATTTAGCAGAAAAATATCGAGTCCCAGTATTCGTCTTGAGTGACGAAATAGTGGGCCACATGAGGGAAAAAATAACCATACCTGAAAAGGTTGATATATTAACCCGGGAAATGCCCGAGGAAGATCCTACTAAATTTTTACCTTACAAAGCAGAAGCAAATGGAACCTCTAAAATGGCTCCCTTTGGAGAAAGTTACAATCTTCACATAACCGGCCTCACCCACGATGAAAAAGGTTACCCTGACGCTTCAAATCCAGCCGGCCATTCTAAACTAGTTAATCGGCTCTGTGACAAAATATTAAAAAATAAAGACGACATTGTCAGGGTGCAAGAAGAATTCTGCGAAGATGCAGAGGTTATAACAATTTGTTACGGTGCACCATCCCGTTCAGTAGCAACAGCAGTTAAAAAAGCCCGTGCAGAAGGTATCAAAGCGGGTTACATGAAAATTGACACACCATGGCCATTTCCAGAAAAACACATAGAACGGGCCGCAGAAACTGCTAAAAAAATAATTGTGGTAGAGATGAATCTGGGGCAGATGTTCTATGAAGTTCAGAGAGTTGCTGCAGGAAATGCTGAAGTGGAATTAATGCCTAAAATAGGTGGGGAAATTCATAAACCTCTGGAAATTTTGTCTAAAATTAAAAAAAGCTTGGAATAGCTAAATTTTATATTCAAAAAAGCTAATTCAATCATTAGTCTAAGTAATTAAATTTAATTTATCAAAAATTAAGAATAACTCAAGTTAAGGAGTTGCTGAAATGGAAGAAAACAATGAAAGTCCTTTTATGAAATATTTAAGAAAGGATAGACTTCCAAACATTTTTTGTGCCGGATGTGGTAATGGTATAGTTTTAAATACATTTTTTAACGGCATGGAAATGGCAGAAGTTGATTTTGACAGTATCGCTATGGCTTCAGGAATTGGCTGTTCCTCACGGATACCAGGATATGTAAAATGCGATTCATTACACACTACCCATGGAAGACCCATATCCTTTGCTACAGGATTAAAACTGGGAAACCCTGATCTTAATGTAGTTGTATTCACAGGAGATGGAGACGCAGCCGCCATAGGTGGAAATCACCTTATTCACGGAGCTCGGAGAAATATAGATATGACGGTTATTTGTATCAATAATAGCATATATGGGATGACCGGAGGGCAAATAAGTCCTACGTCCCCCCAGGGGAGTTATGGTAGTACTGCACCGTATGGTGTATTTGAACGGCCTTTTGATCTTGCTGAACTGGTTACGGCAGCAGGTGCAACTTATGTTGCCCGTTGGACAACTGCACATGCCCTTCAACTAACCAATGCTATTAAAAAAGGCCTGAATAATAAAGGATTTTCATTTATTGAGGTTATTTCCCAGTGCCCAACTTATTTTGGTCGGAAAAACAAACTGAGAACTCCCATAGATATGATGCGCTGGATGAAAGATAGTGGTGTAAACAAGCTAAAAGCTGATCAAATGAGTGCTGAAGAGCTTGAAGGAAAAATAGTGGTTGGAGAATTTGCCAATGAACCACAGCCAGAGTTCTCTAATGAACTATATAATTTAATTGAAGAAAAATACGGGCAAAAATCTCAAGCCGCTAAATCAGCTTACCGAGAGGATTAAATTGAGAAAAGAAATAAGAATTGCAGGATTTGGAGGTCAAGGAATAATATTGGCAGGAATAGTTATTGGTAAAGCTGCAGCACTACACGATAATATACATTCCGTTCAAACCCAATCCTACGGGCCTGAAGCTCGGGGTGGTGCCTCCAGAACAGAAGTTGTGATCAGTGATGAGGAAATTGACTATCCTAAAGTACAAAGTCCAGATATTATGGTAGCTATGTCCCATCAAGCATTAATGGCATATTTAGATGATTTAAAAGATGGTGGAACCCTCATTGTTGATCCAGATATGATAATTGAAGAAGAAGTTCTTCCTTTTGTTAAAGAACATAATATCAATTATTATAGGGCACCAGTGACTCGAACCGCTGAAAAAGAAATCGGACTCGGCATAGTGGCCAATATTGTAATGATTGGAGCCATAACTGGAATTACCAAGGTAATCTCGGTTGAAGCTGCTGAAAAAGCCATATCTGAAAGTGTGCCTCCTGGAACTGAGGCTAAGAATCTAGCTGCTTTTGAAGCAGGGCTAGCCATTGTAAAATAAATTATTTAAAACATTATCAATTCTTTATTTTTTAAATTAAATGAAAGTAATATCCATTAATTCATCAACATTAAAGTGATAATCAATGTTCTAATTAATTACAATTAATAAAGTATAGTTATAACATAAATAGGGGTTTAAAATGAAACTTTATGAATATAATGCCAAAGCTGTGTTTAAAAATGAGGGAATAACTGTACCTGAAGGATATATGGCCAAAACCAGTGCAGAAGCCCAAAAAATTGCGGAAAATATGAACCGGCCCGTGGCCATAAAGTCTCAAGTCCTGGTAGGTGGACGTGGTAAAGCCGGTGGAATAAAATTCGCTGATAATCCCCAAGAAACGTTTAAATCTGCTGAAATATTATTATCTAGTCATATTAAAGGTGAAAAAGTCAAATATGTTCTTATAGAAGAGAAAGCAAATATTAAAAAAGAATTCTATGTAAGTGTTGCTGTAGATCGTGCCCATAAAAAACCACTTATTATGGCCAGTGCAGAAGGCGGAGTGGATATTGAAGAATTGGCTGAAAACAACCCTGAAAAAATCATCAAATATAATGTTAATCCACAGGACGACTTTTTGCCCTATGAAGGGCGAGAAATAGCTCGAAAAATGGGAGTAGAAAGCTCACTAATATCCTCCATGGGAGGAATTATATGGAAATTATTTCAGGTATTTAAAAAATATGATGCTAACTTGGCCGAAATTAATCCACTTATTGTAACCCCTGAAGGAATTATAGCTGCTGATGCTAAACTCGATTTGGATGATGATTCTATTTTCCGTCACCAGAAAATGATGGATCTGGATGAGTATGAATCAGAAGAATTTGCTTTTGTAAAACTTGAGGGTGATATTGCAGTTATTGGAAATGGGGCCGGCCTAACCCTTACTGGAATGGATATGATAAAGTTGAATGGTGGAGAACCAGCTACATTTCTAGATATTGGTGGTGGAGCATCGGCAGACGTTATTAAAAAGGCACTGGATTTAGTAATAGATTACCCTCCAGTAAAAGTTATATTTCTCAATGTACTGGGTGGAATCACCAGAGCGGACGATGTAGCTCGAGGTATTATAAAAGCTCTAGAAGAAGCTGAAAGGAAGATTCCATTGGTTATTCGGCTTACTGGTACCAATGAAGAAGAAGGACAAAGGTTGCTAACAGAAGCAGGTGTATCTTTTGAGACATCCATGGAAGATGCTGCTAAAAAGGCAGTAACACTTCGAAATTCTTTTTAATTTAAATTATTTTATTTAAATTAAATTAGTAATTTATTTTATAATTTATTGAATTTATAGTCGAAATAATTCTTTTTTCTTTTTATGGAATTTTAAATTTTAAAACAATTATAATTAAAAAAATAATAATATAAAAAATCTATAAAAAAATTAGAATATAATAATATAAATAATAATCTTGCTGTTTATTAAGTATTTATGCTGTTTATTTATTCTTGATTTCAGATTAGATGCTTCTTTTTAATGTTACTGAATGGGCCATTACTAATGCTGAAATGACAATATATGCCAACAAAGCTGACTCATTGAATGATCTATTGAATATAAACAGTCCTACAATACTTTGAGATAAGAAAGCAGCAAGTGCTCCAATTAGAAGTGCTTCTCTTCCTAAAAATATCCGACTGCCGTCTTTTCGCTTAGCCCTATACTTTCGCAATATAAAAAATCCGGTTATGGTAACTAACATTATCCATCCCATTAAAAATAATAGTCCCACATATCCCGCATCAAAAGCTACTGCAAATAATCCAGGGAGCATATAATCTATATAATCCTTTTTTACAACAAGTACTCCATAAAAAAGATGATATGGTAACCCTAAACCTTGAATAAATGTCATAGGGAGAGCAATATAACCATCTGCCCCACCTAAGCATGCTGCTTTCCAGTAACAAGATCCTTGTACATGACCAAGTAAGTTAGTGTTTGTTAAAACTGTTTTCAAACTAGGAATAGAGTAATGTTCCAATCTAGAAACCCGTAACATAGGACTTAAAACTGCTTTATTAAGTATTTGTGACATGATTTCTAGAACTGCAAAGGCCCCCACACCAGCAATAGTAAAACCTATGACTGATTTACGGGTTATTTTAGTACTTCTTTTAAAACTCTTGGACATTATTAAGTATCCGAATGCCCATCCCAAAAACCATAAAATAAGGAAAGACCTGTGCATTATTCCTCCGGCCACTGCAATAACAAAGAACAGAATAATGGTCAATGTTTTTATGGATGTTGATTTAATACCTACTTCACTGAGTAAGCTAGCAGCGGCAGCCACAGTAACCCATCCAAAAACAGCTAAAGGGCCAAAAGGGTGAGTAAATTCATGGTGGTTCAGGAAAGGAAGCAATAATATTATAGCATCTACACTAAACATTGCAGCTATAAGAGAAGTAAGTACAATCCCTAAAAATAATACCATACTTAAAGGCAAGGCCACTACATTAAAAAGAAGTAAAATTCCTAGGTGCATAATGACTGCTACTTCTATTATTAGTTGTAGATTATTTTGAGCAATAAACATGATTATCAAATTAGTTTTAATAATCAGTATAATATAAATATATGTGCTGAATTTGTTTTAAAATCAAATGAAAGAAATTTTTTGTACATTTTTGTTTCTATAAGTTAAATACTGACCCCGAAAATTTAAAAGAGATTTACAAATTTTTTCAAAACAACAGTGCAGATATTATACCAATTTAATTAATTATAAACTTTTTATAATCTTTCCAAACAACATCTCCAAAAGAACAATATCCCAAAAATATCAAATTATCTATATTTTTATTAATCATCAATTTAAAAAAAAACGGAAAAAAACTTCATTAAAATCTAAAAATTAAGAAAATATGGAATTAATATTAATTGATTATAACCCAATATTCTCAATTCAAGTGAAATACACTTTATTTATTGTCCAGAAACTAATCCCTGAACATAATTCAATATTTCTTGCAAGAAGCTGGTTATTTGATCTACAAATCCTGGATTAGAAACTTGTTGACTCATACCTTGAAGCTTGTCTTGGAAATTAGTCAAATTGGATCGAACTTTCTGAGAATTAGCCACCGAATCAGCTATTTGTTGAGTCTGGTTGTTACTAAGATTAATATTCATTTGATTTGCAACATTTACCACAATAACTTTTATCTCATCAGGATTCTGTAAATTCTGACTTTGAGTCTGATTTTTTACATCAGAGAAAAGTTGGGCCACCTTGTCCCCATTTTGACCAGTTTGATTTACCAGTTGAGTTTCCAGATATAATTCCTCAGTAGATGCTTTTTTAGCTTCTTCTGGAATAGGAGTACCCACTGCAATCTCATAAGATTTTAAAACTCCAGCTAAAGCAGCTTCACCGGTAGCCGGGACTGGAGAAGAAACAACTACATATCCCCGATCTATTCCTGAAGATTGTAGGGCATTAGCATACATTTGCGGTGTTACTACAGTTACTTTACTTTTATCTACAATGACCTTAATTCCTTTTTGATAGCTTAAATCAACCATGGCACATGAAAATATCTTACTTGAAGGATAAACCAATCCAGTGACATTTTTAGATACACTATTAACTTCTGAAGCAGTTATAACCTTAGTATTTGCATCAGTTATATTTTTATCAGTTTTAGACTGAAAATAGCTCAACATTGAGTTTTTATATGCTGCATTGTTATTGGTTGCTTCCCCTAGGGTAATTGAAAAACCAGAAACAGCATATATGGGAGCAATAAGTACTAAAACTAAAAGAAAACCTGCCATATACTTCTTCATAGCATCACCTCTTTACTATAATTGAACAGACTGTATTAAATACTTTTTTAGTAATAAGTATTGTTATGGCCAAAAACAATGCAAAATATGTTTTTCACAAATCAGAATTAAATATTAAAAAAAATAGAATTTAATGGTATTAAACAGAGCACTTGTAGAATAATCCCGCTATAGCTAACCTAAAAGAACCACTCTGCTCTCAGTAGATTCATTTACTACTTCCATGCCACATAAATTCCCAATATCCTTAGCAAAATCTTTTACTTCCGAAAACATAGGCATATTATCTAATGCCATTCTTTGGCGAGAATATCCTACAAACATGTATGCTTTAACTTCTACAAAATCAGGCTGGGCTTTTTTGATTAAATCCGCATATCCTTGCGGATCAATCATGTTCTTTTCCCTAACCGCGGTTATTCTAATAACCTTACGACAGCCAAAAGTAGAAATTAATTCCAGAGAATCATTCAGCTTTTCCCAGGCACCTTCAATTTGTGGTCGGCAAAGTTTTTGATAAGTATCTTTTTGCGGAGCATCCAGGGAAATATAAAGTTGAGTTGGATCTTGGGGAAGTTCTTTTAATTTAGATGGTGTTAATCCATTACTGACCAAGAATGTGGTGAAGTCCCGGCGATTAAATTCAGAGATTAACTCTCCAATTTCTGGATAAAGCATAGGTTCTCCTGCCAGAGAAATAGCTGCATTTTTAGGATCACCAGATTCCAGGGCCTTCTTTTTATTGGCTTTTTCATTTCCAAAAAAACCACACAACAACTTTCTTTGGGCCTGAATACAGTCTTCAATTATTTCTTTTGGTTCATCATAAGGCCCTTCCCATTTAATATCCGTGCTGGAAAGATCTCTCCAGCAGAAAAAACATTTTTGTTGGCAAAAAGGAATACTAGGGGACATTTGAAGACACCTATGGCTTTCAATCCCATAAAATTTTTCTTTATAGCATACTCCCTCATCAAGAATGCTTTTTTTGGTCCAGTGACATATTTTTGCGGCGGCATGGTAATTCTCGCCTGCAAAACGATAACCCATTTTCTCAAGCTTTTGCCGTTGTTCAGTTGTTAATATCATTTAAATCATTGTTTCTTAACATTTTAGTCAGTTTGCTTAATAATAAAATTAAAAAATATTTATAAAAAATACTTTTGTATTTGTTTTATATTTTTAAGGATACTTTAAGAATACTTGTTTTGCATTCATAATATAATTTAATAAAAATAAATTATAATAAAAAATTTGAATTTCATCTTTTATATTTTTATTATGATAATATTTATTAGTTATAAATACATTTACACAACCAAAACATATTCCTAAAAATATAAAAACTAAGTTAAAAAATAGTTGCAAATTTAACAAATCAAATTCAGCATTTTAAATGATATTAATAATTTATTAAATCTTAAAAAATATTAAATCTTAAAAAAATTAAAAAAATTAAAAGATTTCCTAAATTAAATCCTTTAGAACTTTATTTTCACTAAAGTAAAAAAATTGACTCATTAAGCTATCTTTTTATTGGAAATTAGGCTTATTAAAAACCATGTTTTAAATTTTTAAAGTGAAATAAAAGCTGCTATAATGCAGATAATTGAAAGTATCGCACCAAAACCAAAATGTGAATCATAATATATTGACCAATCATAGCATAACACAGGAAATAGTAAGTAATTGCAATTTCAAGACAATGCATCCCTTAGTAAATAATATTAAATTCGATATTATTAATCAAAATATTATCCAAAACTCATCCACAATAGCATAGATTTTAAAAAATTTTTAAGAAAAATATTTTATGTAGTTAAATCTATTATTTTTTTATTTATAGTAAAATTAAAAGTTATTTCTAGATATAAGTACCATAAAATCTTTTTATTTTTCATAAGACTAGAAAGGCCAATTAAAGGACATTTTTACAGCCAAGGTCATTTATAAAGACGCTTTCAAGAGAATAGGTACTATTAAAAGAGTTTTAAAGACCTCAGTAAATCCCGTCTAAAATGCCTTAAATCAAAAAAAAGGACCATATATAAGCTTTTTTGTCCATTTTGACAAAGAAACATTTATATAGCATTATAATATGAATAATAGTGTTGTTACCAAAGTCTAATTTATAGCCATTTGAGGCTTTTAGACATGGAGGCGGTACAATTAAGCGACATTCGCGATATTCGCTACTAATTGCATTATGCATGGTAGTGAGCATTTTGCCCTTTTCACAAGGGGCTTTATTAGGAGACATCCAAAACTCTAAAACTACTTTAAAAATCGATGGAACAGTTTCACAAGTAAGCGCTGCCAGTATTACTAAAGCTAAGGCAGCAGAGAATGCACAATTAACTCATTTGCAAGGAAAACCTGGATTGGCTACTTTGCAAAAATACATTAACAAACACTTAAATCACAGATCCGGAGCGGCTCATACTGCTACAGGTGTTAATAAAACCGGATACGGAGACTGCTGGGGACTCTCAGATTGGACTGCAAAGATACTCAAAAAAAATGGATACACTGTCAGAGTAGTGCAAGGTGCAACATCAGCATCATCCAGACACCGCTGGACACAGGTAAAAATTGATGGAAAATGGATCACCTTTGAACCTTCACTGGTGACCAAAAAATACGGAAGTAAACCTTACACATCTACATGTGGAAAAGCAAGCAAGGTCATATTAACCTACAATGCTTAATCGGTTTACTTTTATTTTATTTTTTAGAATTTTTTTATTTTAATATTTTGATCTAAAATTATTAAAAGAATTATTTAATAATCAATTAGAATCTATTGTATCTAAATTTTTTAAGAATACTAACTAAAATTTTCAAGAGTATTTTGAGAATTAAGTTAGGAATTAATAATGAATTATAATAAATATTGAAGTGATTCATATTCTCTTAATTTAGCGTTTTTTTAGTATTTGAAATTATTTTAGTAGATTAAAATAAATATGCTACTTAACCCAAATATTTTTATAATATATTAACTCCAAATTATTAATATAAAATAATTTTTTATTGTATTTACTCATTTGGAGGATTCTAATGAAGCTAATTTCAAAAACTCCTATTGTAATATTGAATTTCAAAACATACCTGGAATCGACAGGAAAAAACGCTTTAGAATTAGCTAAAGCATGTGAAAAAGTAGCAAAAGAAACAGGAGTGAATATTGCAGTGGCTCCCCAACATATAGATCTTTATAATCTATCAAAAGAAGTTGATATTCCCGTACTAGCACAGCATATTGATCCAATTACTGCCGGCGGCCATACTGGAAGAGTTCTCCTGGAATGTGCTCAAGAAGCCGGAGCAGTAGGTACATTGATAAATCACTCTGAAAAGAGAATGAAGTTAGCAGACATTGGTGAAATTGTTAAAAGATCTTCCCAAGCGGAAATGGTCAGCGTGGTCTGTACTAATAATATTGAAACCAGTGCAGCAGCAGCTTCATTAGGACCTAATTTTATTGCTGTAGAGCCACCAGAACTTATAGGATCCGGAATACCTGTTTCACAGGCCGAACCTGAAGTTGTCACCGGAACAGTTGCTGCAGTGCAAAAGATAAATCCTTCTGTGAAGGTTCTTTGTGGTGCTGGTATTTCCACCGGCAATGATATGAAAGCGGCTCTAGATCTAGGATCAGAAGGTGTTTTATTAGCATCTGGAATTATTCTAGCTAAAAGTCCTGAAAAAGCACTTCTAGATTTGGTAAGTAAAATTTAAGTTAATTATATCATAGGAATTTCATTATTAATTCCTAATATTAATAATTTTATGTTTTTAATATTTTATAACAGCTACTGAGTTCGGCAGCTTAAGGAGAATATGAATGTCACTCAAATTCAATACCATAGATGATTTTCAGTTTAACAACAAGACAGTTCTAGTCAGAGTAGATATAAATTCCCCCGTGGATCCTAATACTGGAATTATCTTAGACGACACACGAATGAAGCTTCATGCAGAAACTATCCATGAACTAGCAAACAAAGGAGCTAAAACTATCCTTTTAGCTCATCAAAGTCGTCCAGGTAAAAAGGATTTTACCACCTTAGAACAACATGCAAATGTGTTATCCGAAATACTCGGTCGTCCTGTGATTTATGTAGAAGATATATTTGGGTGTGCAGCCATGGAAACAATTGCCCGGCTTGAACCAGGTGACGTTTTACTCCTTGAAAATGTCCGCTTTTACTCAGAAGAAGTTTTAAAAAGAGAAGCTCATCTGCAAGCAGACACCCATATGGTGAGAAAACTTTCTTCCATTGCTGATTACTTTATTAACGATGCTTTTGCAACTGCTCATCGATCACAGCCTTCATTAGTCGGTTTTGCCTTCGAATTACCATCCGCGGCAGGAAGATTGATGGAAAAAGAACTTAGAATTCTTTATGGTGCATTAGATAATGTCCAGAGACCTTGCGTGTATGTTTTAGGTGGAGTAAAAGTCGATGATTCGATTATGGTAATAGAAAATGTACTGGAAAATGGAAGTGCTGATTTTATTCTCACTACGGGATTAGTAGCCAATATATTCCTTCTAGCATCTAAAGTCAAAATTGGCAAATGTAATAAAGAATTTATTGAGAAAAAGGGATATTTTGATTTTGTAAAGGTTGTTGAGAGACTAATAGCTAAATTTAAGGATAAAATTTTAATACCTATCGATGTGGCTGTTTGTAAAGATAATAAAAGGATGGATGTTCCAGTTAATGAGATTCCAGATCTTCCAATATATGACATTGGAACAGAAACTATCAAATTATATGCCCAAAAAATACGTCAGGCCAAAACCATATTTGCCAATGGCCCTGCAGGAGTTTTTGAGAATCCAGAATTCAGTATTGGGACCGATGACATACTCAATGCCATAGCTTCTTCAGATGGATTCTCTATTATTGGCGGAGGCCATCTAGCAGCGGCTGCAGTTCAAATGGGCTTTGAAGGTAAAATTGACCACATTAGTAGTGGTGGTGGGGCCAGTATAAGTCTTCTGGCAGGTGAAGAACTTCCGGTAGTAAAAGTTTTAGAAGAAGTGGCAGTTAAAAAATAAGCTAATATAATTAATTATAATATTATTGAAAGGATGATTATTGAAAGGCAATAATTATTTTTTAAAACCATGATTTTTACTAAATATTAATATTAGAAGACTATAAATGCTTAATTTAAGATTTAAACCTTTTTTAAGGGCATGAAATTTAATAATAAATATAAATTCGAATATAATTAATAATAATCTCCAAATAGCAAACTATAAAAGCAATAACATCTAACTGATTTGTTACCTCGTTAAATATTAAATATTAGATTAAAAATGAATCAAAGAAAAATATTTAATATAAATAAAGGTCTTTATCTTAAAAAGATACCGTTTAAGGCAATGTGGAAAATAAATAACCACAAAGTATTTAAGTAAATACTTCCTAAAATCAAAATGCCTCGGTAGCTCAGTCTGGTGGAGCGCGAGACTTGTAATCTCGTGGTCGCGGGTTCAATTCCCGTCCGGGGCTCTAAGTACGAGAAAATTAGATTTATATAACTTAATTAAATCAATGGGGACCATAGGGTAGCTTGGTCGATCCTTCGGGCTTTGGGAGCCTGAGACTCCGGTTCAAATCCGGGTGGTCCCATTCTTAAAAATTTATAGATTATTTTCATGTATTTAATTAATTGCATGAAAAACTTAACATATAATAATCAATCACCCGCCTTAGCTCAATTCGGCAGAGCATCGGACTGTAGATCCGAGGGTTGCTGGTTCAAGTCCGGCAGGCGGGACTTTTGATCTCGAAAGCGGTCGATATAATAGATACTATTATATATAATGCTTTATAAATTAGAATTTAATTATGATAAGATCCATAGATGAATTATATAAATGCCATCTAATTCTAATCTAATTGATATAATAATTTTTTGAGAACAAAATCAACCGTACTATTTATATACTATAAAAATAATCAAAGATATATCTATATCTTAACATCCCTAATTAATCAGCGCTGTAGAATTAGTATGAATATATAGTACGAATACTAGCTTTATTAGAAAAGTATATAAGCAAAAGTATATAAGCAGGTAACCAAATACTTAAAATTGCTCTAATTCTGGAAACCTGCCCTGGTGGTGTAGGGGCTATCATGCGGGCCTGTCGAGCCCGCGACTCGGGTTCAATTCCCGGCCAGGGCGTTCCATTAGGGCCCGTAGCTCAGTCTGGCAGAGCGCTTGGCTTTTAACCAAGTGGCCGCGGGTTCAATTCCCGTCGGGCCCGTTTTCTGATTTTTTATTGGGATTATTTTAACTGGAGGATATATAGTGAAGAAAGATATCTTAAAGCACGAACTAGTTCCCGATCATGTTATTTTGTCTGAATCTGAAGTTTCTAAAGTACTTAAAAAAATTGAAGCACATCCTGAACAGCTCCCTAAAATAAAAACTGATGACCCTGTGGTCAAATCTATTGGAGCCGAAGAAGGAGACATACTTGAAATAACTCGTAAAAGCGCCACAGCAGGAAAATTTGTTACTTATAGGCGGGTGCATGATTAATCGAGTGGTTCAATTTAATTAATTCTTATTTAACATTTTTTTACTCTAATAACTCAAAAAATCAAACTCATAATCTAAAACATTTCAACAAATATTAAAATCGTATTTGCTTAAATTGAATTTATGATTATTAATAGTTTGGATAAATGAGTATTAAAACTGAAAGTAAACTAGTATTTATTAAACTAATATTTTAACTAAAAATTTTGTAGTATTTATTTTTTGGAGGAAGTCCATGAAAAAGAGTGCATGGGGATTGGTAGACGCATTTTTTGATGAACACAACCTGGTAGATCACCACGTTAAATCCTATAACGACTTTGTAAATCATCGAATACAGGACATAATTGACATAACTGAACCTATTGAGTTAGAACAAGGAGAATACTCCGTCGAAACAGGACAACTTGAAATTAAAAAGCCCTTTACTAAAGAGGCTGATGGTTCCAAGAGCCTTATATTTCCAACAGAAGCTAGGCTTCGAAACTTAACTTATTCTGCACATATGTATCTGGAAATGCGTCTTTTGAAAAAAGATGAAAGCGAACCAGATTTTGAAAAAGTTTACATTGGGGAATTACCTCTAATGCTTAAATCAGACATATGTCATTTAAATGGTTTAAATAAAGAAGAATTAGTGGTCAAAGGAGAGGATCCTCAAGATCCTGGTGGTTATTTCATAGTAAATGGTTCTGAAAGGGCCATAGTTACCATGGAAGAAATCGCTCCTAATAAAATCATTCTAGAAAGAATCGGTGAAGTTGAAGATAGGCGTGCTAGGGCCATTGTTACATCAATAAAGAGTGGTTTCAGAGCAAGAATTTCTTTAGAATACAGAAAACCGCGAAAAACTGGAGTTTTCTTAAGAATTTCATTCCCTTACGTTCCCGGAGAAATACCACTTGTTGTTTTACTGCGGGCATTAGGATTATCTACTGATGAAGAAATTATCACCCATATTTCTGATGATTTCAATTATCAAATGATTATAGCCGACGATATACAAGTTTCTGATCAGGGTCTTAAGTTAGAGCCAAGCGAAATGGAAGAGCTCTCTCAAGAAGAGAGAAGGCAATACTTACAAACCAGTGCCATTAAATACATCGGAAACCGTGTCGCTAAAGGTATGACTGAAGAATACCGTATTAGAAGAGCAGAAGACGTCATTGATAGATATCTATTACCACACATGGGTGTAGAATCAGAAACGCGTGCTGAAAAAGCCACTTACCTGGCTGAAATGACCGAAATGTTACTTCAAGTTATTTCTGAAACACGTGAACCACATGACAAGGACCATTACACTAACAAAAGACTCCGAGTATCTGGAGATTTAATGGAAGATTTATTCCGTGTTGCATTCACCAGTTTAACCAGAGATATGAGTTATCAGCTAGAGCGAAGTTTAGCAAGAGGTAAAGAACCCTCTGTAAAGCAAGCAGTGCGTTCTGATGTGCTAACCGAGAACATTAAACACGCCATAGCCACTGGAAACTGGGTAGGTGGGCGAGCAGGTGTAAGCCAGCTTCTGGATAGAACCAGTTACATGGGTACTTTATCTCATATGAGAAGGGTTGTTTCTCCATTAAGTAGAAGTCAGCCTCACTTTGAAGCAAGGGATTTGCACCCAACACAATTCGGTAAAATCTGTCCCAATGAAACCCCAGAAGGTCCAAATTGTGGTCTGGTGAAAAACCTGGCCCTTATGGCTAAAATATCTGAAGGCTCAGATCCTGCAGAAATTGAAAATATCATCAAAAAGATGGGTATACTGGAGTAGACCATTTTTTATTACAATTCTTTGATTTTTAATCGGGAGGCAATTTCGTGAGAAAAGCTAAAATTTACATAAACGGGAAACTCATCGGGGCCTGTGAAGATCCAAACAACTTCGTAGATGAAATGAGGGCGAAACGAAGAACTGGAGAGATCTCTGATGAGATGAATATTACATATTATACTGAAACTGATGAAATTTACATTTTTAATGACCCTGGTCGTGCTAGAAGACCTTTAATCATTGTTAAAGACGCAGCACCATTACTTCAAGAAGAACAAGTCGCCGGAATGAAAACGGGTGACATTAAATGGAACGATTTAGTGAAAGATGGGTTTATCGAATACCTCGATGCTGAGGAAGAAGAAAACTCCTATATTGCCATGTCGCTGGCCGAGTTAAATGAATATCACACCCATCTAGAAATAGATCCATCTACCATGTTAGGTATTTGTGCCGGGATTATTCCTTTTGCTAACCACAACTCCTCACCAAGGAACACTATGGAAGCAGGAATGACTAAACAGGCACTGGGCCTATACGTTTCTAACTATGGAATGCGTACGGATACCAGAGCTCACCTTTTACATCATCCTCAAACACCTATTGTTAAAACCAGAATCATTGATGCTACAGGATACGACAAACGTCCATCTGGACAGAACTTTGTGGTAGCAGTTATGTCTTATGAAGGTTACAACATGGAAGATGCATTAATTTTAAATAAAGCTTCTATTGAACGAGGACTTTCCAGATCATCATTTTTCAGATCTTATGAAGCATCTGAGAGAAGATATCCTGGAGGACAAGAAGACAATTTCGAAATACCTGAAAAAGGAGTTAGAGGATATCGGTCTGAAGATGCTTACCGTCACCTGGATGATGATGGTATAGTGAATCCAGAATCTGTTGTTTCTTCTGGAGATGTATTGATTGGTAAAACATCCACTCCAAGGTTTCTAGAAGAAATAGATGAATTTGGAACCGTGGCAGAGAGAAGAAGGGAAACTTCCGTTACGGTAAGACATGGAGAAAAAGGAACTGTAGATGCAGTTTTACTAACTGAA
>JAHFBZ010000132.1 GCA_023249725.1 Methanobacteriaceae archaeon | reverse complement strand
TATTTTTAAATTATAATAGTTATCTAATAAATATTTTAAGGATTAATATAAGATAAATCTTTCTTTGAAATGATTTTTCATTAGTGAATTTGATTCATGGAATTCAAATTAATCATTAATCAGTTCCAACCATACATTACAAATAAATTTTTAAAATAGAATAAAATGCCATTGATTATTAAAAAAAGAGTATGATAGAAATAATTAACGAAAAATAAATCAATTTCCAATATTTTAGGATTATCCATATATAAAATCTGACTACAAATCTTCGTGCATCCTGGACATAATCAAGGCCAAAGTAACAATATCCATCCGATTGTGCTCGATTATTGGCACTAAAGGCCCAATGTTGCCAGTTTGGTGATAAGTTTTATAGTAGTCCGGAATATCACTGCTTGGAACATCATCTATCCGTTCAATATCAAATAAATGTTCCTCAATCGTCGTTAGCTGACAGTTAGGCAGATCATCTTTCCAAAAACGCCTTGAAAAATGCAATAAATCAAAATGAGGTCTGTTTAAATCATTTTTTATTGAAAAAAACCTTAAACGATTTTTTATAAATGGTAAATCAAAACTTGCTCCATTGAAAGATACAAAGGCCGTGTCCTCATTGACATGAGAAGTAAAGGCAGATAAAACTGCTGGTTCTTCACCATAATCACACAACAAGTACTGTTTAACTTCAATTTCATCATCTTGTAGAGTGGCCTCTCCCATGAGTATCACGGGCACATTGGATAATCCCATGGTCTCTATATCCAAAAATATAAAGTGTTCTGGCTCTTTAAATCCCGCACATTCCAAAACCCTCTTGTGAGAAGCAGGATACCTGTTTTTTACCAGGTCAATTATATCACAGGCCAATCCATTATTAACTTTCTCCAAGAAAATTTCGGCCTTTGGACCAAAACGTGGGTGTTGGGTGAGGTCTTTCATGGTTTTAAAGCCATCTGTTTTTAATTTAAATTCTGTTGAATCTCCCACACCAGGTAAAAGTTTAAAATCACAATTGATGGATTTTTTTACTTTTTTAGAGGATTTAAGATTGAATTTAATTTTTTCCCGATTAGTTATCTGAAATGTTTTACCGTGATCTGTTTCTATTTCTTCCCCACCTAAATCTTCAATGGTTTTATTTTCATTTTCTTCCATTAATTTGGCCTTTAACCGTTCAACAGGATCGGTGTAGGTTGAAAGTGAATCTTTCAGATATTTTTCGTGTTTGTTGTATTTATCAGATGACATATTAATCCTTTATTGCGTAAATAAGCTTTAATTATAAAATGGGACCCCTTAGTTATTAATTAGCTTATGGTTAGGGTATATTATAAATTTCATGGTCGTGATTTATTAGGATTAATAATTATTTGAGTTACTAATTGATTTATATTAATTTAAAGCAACTTCCTTAAACTTTCAGATGCTTCCTCATGATCCGGATTCAAGCTTAAGGCCTTACTATAAAACTGAATAGCGCCATGAATATCCTCTTGGGCTTGTAAAATTACTCCTAATAAATACCAGGCCTGATCACTTTGAGGATTGGACTTTATAATATCACTTAAGAGAAGTTTGGCCTCTAAGTATTCTTTATTGTTATAAAGTGATATGGCCAGGTGATAAAGTAAATTCTCATTTTTAGAATCAAGTGTATGGGCCTGTTTATAATATTCTAGGGCCATGGGATGATTACCATTTTGTTCTAAGGACATGGCCTTATATTGCAGTAAATTTGCATCTTCTGGTTTGATTTCTAGGGCCCTTTCAAAGAATGATAATGCTTCTTCAGATTCTCCGTTAGCATATAGCTCTTTTCCCCTTTCTTGAAGTTTATCTAATGCTTCAAATTCTACATAGGCCCCTGAACCTGCTAGAGCCTTGGCCGGTGCTTGTGGTGCGTGAATGGAGATATTTTCAGGAGATGTTTCATCTTTAATGGATAATCCATCTTTATTATCTTTTACTCCATCACCAGTTATCTGAGATATTTCAGTAATTATCTCCCTCACATTACCAGATTCCATATTTTGACGCATTTTCTTTAGCATGTAGCTGGTAGCGTCTTTATGAAGTGGCCTATTCTCATTACCACATTTTGGAGAGTATATGCATGAAGGACATCCGTCTTTGCATTGACAGTTATCAACCAGGGCTCTGGTTGAATCTAACAGTTCTTCAAATACTTCCAAGGCTTTTTCAGCCAACCCTATGCCTCCCTCATAAGCATCATAAATGAATATACTTGGTTCTTGAGTATCAGGATGATATGGTGTTGATAATCCACCAATATCAAATCTATCGCACATTACATGTAATGGAAAAAGGGCAATTAGTGCGTGCTCAGTACCATGCAAACCACCGGCAAATATTTCTTCCCCG
The DNA here is from genome assembly GCA_023249725.1 of Methanobacteriaceae archaeon. Classification (GTDB taxonomy): domain Archaea; phylum Methanobacteriota; class Methanobacteria; order Methanobacteriales; family Methanobacteriaceae; genus UBA349. The sequence continues at coordinate 864 of JAHFBZ010000132.1, read as the reverse complement.
TCGAATTTCTTTTCCAGTTCATCTTTTAGTGATGATGGTAGGGTAAACCATACTCCCCGGGTTCTAAATTTTAAGGGAGGTAAATCTAGAGGATAAGTCCCCAGAACCTTACGGTAATTCATTATCTTATACTTGTAAAAATCTTCCGAAACTTCCAGTTCTCCAAAGTGAACTTTAAGCCCACCAATTTCTCTTTGATCTATTTTTTCAGTTATCTTTATGTCAACATCCTTTAAAACCTGGGTGTGATAGTCCACTGTTCTTTTGGCCACATTTATAAATCTTCTTTCACTATCAAAAGTCTCTACGGTGTAGGTTTCTCCCTGGTTTATTAAGACTGCACCTTCGTGGGCCTCTCGATAGGCATGAGAACGTTCCATTTTCTCCATTAACCGATTGCTATGCATTACCTTGAAAATATCTGAGGATATCTGATCTAATCCATGTTGAAAAGCAGGATTATCATTAGAATTATAAATCCAATTATATGGAGTTTCCCTAATAGTTCCATTATTAATTAAGTCGCTTAAGATAGAAGGTTCTGCCTCAAAATATTCTTTTAAGTCTTTTTTACTTAAAGGCAGCTCATTAATAGCACATAAAAGATGGGCCTTCACAATGTGAGGATTTTGCAAATCGATTATGGCATTTTCATGCACTTTGTCAAATAAAAACTGAGGATTGTTCATAAAGTACTGATCCAATGGGTTCTGAAAGGCCATTAGAACAACTAAACTGTCTTTATGTTTCCGACCAGATCTTCCAGCCTGCTGCCAGGTGGATATAATGGTTCCAGGGTATCCCGATATAATTACTGCATCCAATGAACCAATATTTATTCCTAACTCCAGAGCATTGGTGGTG
>JAHFBZ010000074.1 GCA_023249725.1 Methanobacteriaceae archaeon | reverse complement strand
TCTACGTGATAGAGCAACTCTGTCACCTTTTTCTTCAGCTACTGGCAGTTTAAGTGTTACTTTGGCTTTATTTCCAGCAGTAGTGACAACTCCTATAGTGGTGGTTGTTCCTGCATTTATCATGAGAGGTTCTTTGGCTTTGATGGGTTCTACTTCCCGTTCTTCCTTAGTACCAACAACTCGGTCTAATAAATGAACTTCCATTCCTAATTCATGCATGACTGGAGGTAATGTCTCTGGTTCTCCTGCAACAGAACCTGATAGTGAATCTGCTTTAGTTAGTGCCGCATCGAGATTGGTTCCTATTCCAACCAGTCCACCTGGCCCTACTTCTTCAACATCTTCTCCACCAGCTATTAGGCCAGTGATTTTTGAGTGAAGACTGATCCATTTCTGTTTCCCGTCTTTATTAATTTGAATACCTGGTTTAATTTCAATTTCGTCACCGACTTTTAGTGTTCCCTGAACTAGAGAACCTCCAATGACTCCACCTACCATAGTACTTGGATGAGATCCGGGTTTGTTAATATCAAAAGAACGAGCCACATATAACTTGGCTGGTTTGTCAGCAAATCTCTCAGGACTACTAATCTTCTTTTCGATTAAATCAATGAGTATATCAATATTAGCGCCTTGTTGAGCAGACACTGGAATTATAGGGGCGTCTTCTGCGCATGTACCCTTAACAAACTCTTTAATTTCGTTGTAGCTCTCTATTGCTCTTTCTTTGGATACAATATCAATTTTGTTTTGAACTACTATAACTTCTTTAACACCAATAACATCCAATGCCATTAAGTGCTCTTTGGTTTGGGGTTGAGGGCAGTGTTCGTTAGCGGCAATAACCAGAACAGCTCCATCCATAATAGCAGCTCCTGAGAGCATGGTGGCCATTAAGGTTTCGTGTCCTGGGGCATCTACAAAGGATACTTTCCTCAGCATCTCGGTTTCCTTTCCACATTGTTCACAAACCATTGCAGTAGTATAGCATTGGGGTTCCCCACATTCCGCACATTTACGGAAAGTAATGTCAGCATATCCTAAACGGATAGAAATACCCCTTTTTGTTTCCTCGCTGTGGGTATCGGTCCAAATTCCAGACAATGCCTTGGTAAGTGTGGTCTTACCATGGTCCACGTGACCCACTAGCCCTATGTTAATCTCCGACTGTATTTTCACAGATTACACCTATAATTTTTAATTAATTCTGTTTTAAAAAGTATATTAATATATGAATAATATTTAATTAAAATATTTTTTTTTAATGTTATTAAATATTATTTTTGAAGTATATCTATTCTTCCCATTATATCAACAAATAAAAGATATGATGATCCTTATTTATTTTAATAATCAAATAAGAAGAATTTTATTCTTCTTCAGAAGAACCTAAAATCTCGTCCAAAGGTTTTTCACCCGTCTTAGCAACAATTGTGCTTATTTGAACTATATCGTCGGATATGGTATTTCCTCTGACGGTTTTCCTTCTTCTTTCACCATCACGAGTTGGGTTGTATCCAATTCCACCAGATAATAAACTTCTGATTCTTCTAGGACCACTAACATCTTTTTTCATTGGGAAACCATTTTTATCGCTTCCACCAGTAATCTTTAAGGTGTATCCTTGTAAGCCTATCAAAGAACCATCAAATTCTTCTCCAAGGGTTAAACCCACTAATTTTTTGGATTGAACAGCGTCAACTTCTACTTGTAGACTTTTTTCTTTTTCTGAAACTACTACTTTAAATGCCAAATTCTCTCCTCCTTCTTATTTCTTCTCTTTTAATTTATAATATGAATATATTATCATTTATATTAGAAAGCCGGTTGCATTCCCCATTCAGGTTCTTCTTTCCTTTTTATATCCAGAGTTTCATGAAGAGTTTCATATTCATCTTCACTTAACTTGTCATTAAGTTCTGTTTCCAGTATACGGAAGTGTTTCTCAGGAATGTCCACATAAAGAACATCACCCTCTTCAAAGTCTTTTCCATGTATAGCGTTTTTAATGGCCATGGCCACTTTTTGACCACGAGGAGTAGATTTTTTATTATCTCCCTTATCCTGCATACTTTCTACCTTACCCACAATCCCACCATCTTCTCGAATAAGGGTGGCGCCTTGTTTCACAGTTCCACTTAAAACTTCAATTCCTGCAATAGCGGGTTTACTTTGCCTAAATACTAATTTGGGTATAATTCGTATTTTTGCAGGTTTAATAATGGCATCCAGCCATTCTTTCTTTCTCTTCTCTTCAATAGATTTAATCCATGCTTGATAATCTTCAGTAATTTGATATATTACATTACCGGCAAATACTTTTACATCGGAATTTTTAATTTCTGCCGCTGCAGATGGTAGGATTTTCACATTAAATGCAATAATCACTCCATGAAGAACATCTTCTTTTTGAACAATATCTGCATCCACCACATCTCGACGGGAAACATCACCAATGTCAGCTATTCTAATGGGAATGTCTATATCTTTTAGTAAATTGACTAGGGCTTCTAAAGATCCTAATGTATCTGCTTTTACCAGAACACCGGTTTCTTCAGTGTCGATTTTTATATCATCAATTTCGCTAAGCATTTCTTGACGAACATTATCTAAATCTCCCCTTGAAACACGTAAAGGAGATCCAGCCACAACGTTTTCAATGTTAGGAGCTACAATTTTTATACCTGCAGCTGCCACAACTTCGTCAACTTTTTGGAATCTCTTTTTAGCTTCCCTTATTTCTTCGAGAGGTAAAGGCTTTAAAAGAGACCTAATTTTAGTGGTAATAACGTCATCAGTGACCATAAGTGCAATATTATCATTCTTTTTAATAATTCCATCATATATGACTGCATCAATAGTTAATCCTAGTCCGACTTCTTCTTTAACTTCCAATATGGTTCCTTTAGCTGGTGCATCGGTTTCAATTTGTAACTGTTCCTGCAAGTATTGCTGGGCCAATCCCATAAGCATAGTAAGAAGTTCAGGTATGCCTTCACCAGTTTTAGCACTAATTGGAATTATACTGACCTGAGAAGCAAAATCAGTAACTCTATCAAATCTTTCTGATTCAAATCCTTCATTATGAAGAATTCCCACCAATTCATATAAATTGGTTTCAAGGGTTTGTTGAATATTACTTGATTGTTTTGAAAATGTTTCCATAAATGAAGCACCTTCATGGACTTGCCATCCATAAGTCCTGTCTATTTTGTTAGCAGCGACAATAAATGGAGTTTTATACATTTTAAGTATATTCAGGGCCTCATAAGTTTGAGGCTTAAAACCTTCTTTCATATCAACAATTAAAATAGCTAAATCTGCCAGAGCCCCACCTCTTTTTCTAAGAGTGGTAAATGCTTCATGTCCTGGTGTATCAATAAAAAATAGTCCGGGTAGGGTATCTTTGATAGAGAGTTTATTTAAAAAGTCCCCACATATGTTTTCAATGATTTCCATTGGTATTTCTGTCGCTCCGATGTGCTGGGTAATTCCTCCAGCTTCTTTGCTTGCAATAGCACTGCCTCTAATAAAATCCAGTAAAGTGGTTTTACCATGGTCTACATGACCCAGTACTGATACAATAGGTGATCTAATTTTCATGGTAGGATCTCGGATATTCAATGGTTTCATTTAATATTGATCCAGATATTTGATTAATAGTTTAATCAATGGAATATTAAATTTATATCTATATATGCTGATTTAATACTGCTAATTAATCTAAGAACGAATATTTTGAATTTATTTTATAAATTCAAATATTATATTCTAATATTTGCAATATAAGCACTTAGTATTTAATGTATTATTCAAAGAAGAGAAAAATGGGGTTTATAATTCGTAGATTAAGTTAGTATCAGGCATTTCATATTCTACGATTTCAGTCTCATCAAAGAACAGGGCGATTTCTCTTTTTGCTGATTGTGGAGAATCTGAAGCGTGGATTATGTTTCTACCCATATCCAGAGCAAAATCCCCTCTTATCGTTCCTAAATCAGCTTCTTTTGGATTGGTTGCACCAACCATTTTCCTAATTAAACTGATACAGTTATCGCCTTGAATTACCATAGCTAATACTGCGGAAGATGTGATATACTCTACTAAACCACCGAAGAAAGGTTTCTCACTGTGTTCACCATAATGCTCTTTAGCAAGATCTTCACCAATATGCATTAATTTAGCAGCGACAATTTGGAGTCCTTTTTCTTCAAATCTACATAATACTTGTCCCATTAACCGTCGTTGGACAGCATCGGGTTTCATCATAACGAAACTTTTTTCCATCATTCTTTAACCCATTTGACTTTTCTTGGAACTCTTCCAAGTTTAATCATATTCTTTTCGCATTTGCTTCCACAGAAGAAGTATACTGTACCATCTTTTTTAACATACATGGATCCAGTCCCTTCTTCCATGTCCTTTTTACAGAATGAACATACTCTCATGCACAACACCTTTCCTTGGTAAGATTAAGGAGTTCTAATCTCCTTGGCTTCTCGAATGGTGTCTAGTAACATTAAAACGTCACCTTCGCGAATAGGTCCCATAATATTACGGGTAAGTATTCTGCCCTTATCTCTTCCATCCAGAATCCTGCATTTAACTTGCATGACTTCACCAGTCATTCCAGTTCGTTTGAGGACCTCAATTATTTCCGCTGGAGTTCCTTCTTCCATATAATCACCTTTAGATTAAATTGAAAAGCTAATTGCTTTTCGGTAAAAATAGTTTGAAATATAATATTATTTATATAATAATATTATTTCTTGAGTTCTTCGATTTTTTCCACAACGTCTTTTACAAGGTCTTCGCCTTCTCCAGCGTCAATGATACATGCTGAAGCGGTTCCGACGTTTAAACCAGCTGCTCCGCCTACTTCATCTTTAGTAGGTAGGTATGCGTAAGGAATTTCTTTTTCCTCAGCCAGTACTGGTATGTGAGCGACTATTTCTGCAGGTTCCACATCTTCAGCAACTAAAACTAATAGTGCGCTTCCCCGTTCAATGGCCTTCGTAACCTCGTTGGTTCCTTTAGCCACCTTACCGGTGTCTCTTGCTATTTCTAATGCTTCTGCAGCTTTATCAGCTAACTCTTGTGGTACTTCGAATTTTACGTAAATTGCTTTTGCCATATTATTTACCTCCTTTTTCATCTGGTATTTACCATCCATCGGCAAATATCGCAACAAAAATCTGTTTTTTTAATGTTGCGAGTTCACAAATCTGTGATTTGTAATTAGTACTTTTATACAATATTCATATATAAAAGTTGCTGATTTAACAGCTTAATTATGGATTAAGAGTGATTTTAAAAATCGTATTTGATTGATATAAAAATTTTTATCCATAATTTAAAAAGTTCTAAACCAAAATTAGTCTAGAGAATTAGACATATCATAGGTTGAGATTTATCCCTTATAAAGTTTTTCTATTAAGAATCATTAATTTACCATTAAAACTAGGATTGATAGTAATTATATAAAAAACTTATTTTCTGGAGATTTTTATTTATTTAAATAATTTAATCAGGTCTATTTTATTTTAATACTAACATTTTGAAAGATTATAATTAATTAAATGTTAAATATATTAACTAATTTATAAAAATAATTTCTGTAAATGTTTTAAAATTGAATGATCAAGTATAAGTAATTATTAAGTTTAATATTAAGTTTAATATAAATTCAAAAAAATAGATTCAACCTTTTTAGATTATATTTGAGTATCAAAAATAAAATTAAAATTTAAAATAAAAGAAGGGCAGTTATTAGTCTCAATTAGAGTCTTTTAACTGCTAATTCAATGTCAGAAGCTTTTACAGTTTTTCTTCCAGCATGTTTTGCTAGTTTGACGGCTTCTGCTGCAATAGCTTCGCCTTTTGCTTCTAGAGCTTTAGCTAACTCTTCTCGAGCGTCATCGCTCACTCTTTCTGCACCAGCATTTTTTATTATTCTTCCGATTGGAGCAATTGGTAATTCCATATTTAATCACCTCATTTTATGTAATATAATCTGTATTAATACTCCTATATAAATTTATCGTTAATTTATGGGATTTTTGACAAATTTATATTGTATCTGCTCATGATAAGGTGATTTATATTGTTTTGAGTGAGTATGTAACTAACCATATGATATTTGCCCAGTCTTGAAAAAAAGATAAGCTTTTATTGGCTGAATTTCCCTAAAAAGAACTTAAAAAATTAAGAAATTAAAAGAGTTATTATCTCCTTATAATTTCTGATAACTTATTAATATCGGCTTCAACCTCTAAAGGTTCCACACAAGCGTTAATTGCAATGTTTGGATCCTTTAAAAGATGTCCAGTTACTATACAAACTACTTGTTCTCCTTTATCAACAACGCCTTGATCAACTAGCTTCATAAGACCTGCTATGGACGCAGCAGATGCTGGCTCAACACCAATTCCTTCTTTTTGGGCAAGTAATTTTTGGGCAGAAAGTATCTCTTCATCACTAACTGTTTCGGCATGTCCATTGGAATCATAGATGGCCCGGAGAGCTTTCAGTGAACTTACTGGTGCACCAATTCTAATAGCAGTAGCCACGGTTTCAGGATTTTCTATAGCTTCAATTTCAGTTTTACCTTTTTGATATGCATTTACTATTGGACAAGCTCCTTCTGCTTGAATACCAGTCATCATAGGCCTATCTTCAATAAAACCTGCTTCATAAAACTCGCTAACTCCTTTCCATATGGCAGAAATATTTCCAGCATTTCCAACAGGCAATATAACTCTGTCGGGAGACTTCCATCCTAAATCATCTACTATTTCAAATCCAATAGATTTTTGTCCTTCTAAACGGAATGGATTTACTGAATTGAGTAAGTATAATTGTCCTTCCAGTGCAAGAGCAGTTATTGCATCTAAAGCTTCATCGAAATTTCCTTTAATGGATAGAACTTCTGCCCCATGGAACATGGCCTGGGCCAATTTTCCCAGGGCTACTTTACCTGATGGTAGAAGAACCACACATCGTATTCCGGCACGTGCTGCATAAGCGGCCAAAGAAGCAGAAGTGTTACCAGTAGATGCACATCCTACGGTAGATACTCCTAGTTCCATGGCCTTGGTAATACCTATACTCATTCCCCTATCTTTAAAACTACCTGTCGGATTAGAACCTTCTACTTTAACATAGAGATCTATGCCCAGTTCACTACCTAGTTTGTCACATTTAACAAAGGGAGTTCCACCTTCTTCCAGACTGACAATTTTTGTCTCATCCACAGGCATGAATTCCTTGTATTTCCACATGGTCTGTTTTCTGCAACTGAATATATCCTTGGAGACATCAGGATTACAAATTACTTCTAAAACAGATCCACAATCTGTGCAGGTGTAAATTATTTCATCGTTACTGTATTCTTTTCCACAAGATATGCATTTTATCATGACATTCACCGTAATTATTGTATAATTATAAATTGCTTTCTGACTGAGTGATTAATTAAATGAAGAATAAGAGAATAACTATTAGTTGAATATTAAAATCAATCTAATATTTTTTTTTTAATAAGTTTATTATCATTTATTGATAATTCTGTTATTTCATGAGGAGTTAAAAATTTAATAAATATTATTGTTGGTTTAAATATTTCCTTTTATGTACTGATACCACGCAATAGTGAAATTGGCCTCAATCACAGCTGCAATTAACAACAGAAGAATAGCAATTCCTAAAAGAATTATTGATTCTGTTAATTGATCTTTTTGATTGTTATATACATGTTCTAATTTTCCCCAAAAAGATCCATACCATGTTTCTTCTATTAGGTCTCTTAAGAACGTATATACAAAATTAGCCAGTCTGAAACCTGCTCCGCCCGCGATTATAAAGCTTATAATTTCAAATATTCCATGAGGAATAGTTAAAAGGATAAAATCTGCAAGGGGTGCCTGTGTAGCAAAATATCCAATGAACGCCCCATTTATAAATATAAATATTGCAGTGATAGATCCCAGAGCGATACCACCAGCAAACAGCTTGAGAAGGACCTCTAAATTGCTGAAAAAAAGTGAAAAAGTTTCTATTTTTATTTGACCCTCCATAATACTTTTTTTAAATTGCTGTTGAAGTGGAACCATTAAAAAATCGAGTAGGTGCAAATATCCTATAAACATGGATCCAAAAAATATGACTGCTGAAAGAGCAAAATACTTTTCGTTATGTTTGTAAATGGCATTTAGTGTACTTTCGTGCCGTTCTTTTTTTACCATGTAATTCCTCTTTGATTTTAATTAATTATATTTAAGACAATTGAATAAATGATAATTAATGAAATTTTAGTTATTTTAAAATTTTAATATAATGAATAATTAATCTATTATATTTTCTATTATTACTGTTTATATTATTGTATTTAATTTATAACCTTTTTTGTAATTATTTATATTTAAAAATTTGTTTGATAATTCTTTAATAATCAAATTAAGTGTTTAATAAATGATTTAATCTGTTTAAAAATATATAGGCCTTTTTTATTTTAATTAATAATAAATAATAGTTAAATCTATGAACTTTTTTTTATATTTTAAAATAATTAAATTAAAAAAAAACTTACAATTAATTAAAAATTTAATTTTAAAATAAATAAAAAATAACTTGGAAAAAATATGAGAAATAGGATACTTAACAGACTTTTGCACCATCTAAAACTTTCTCAGCATTTTTTGCTCCTTTTTTCCTTTTTGATGAAAATTCTTCAAAGAATTTTTTCATTAAGTCTGCGGTATGGGCCTTACATTCACCGCACATAATATTCCCACTTTTACAGTCTTCTAGAATCTCCTGTAGTTTTTCATCAGATTCCATTAGGTGATATAGTAACATTTCATAAATAACACAATTAATAGGGTCGCCGCCCTTTTCTTGTTGTTCTTTAAGACTTTCTCTACCACCAGTTTTGGCTGTTTTCACTTTATTTTCAGCTTCTTCAATACTATCACTTAAAAATATGGCTGTTTTGGGTTGGCTACTGGACATCTTACCACCAGTGAGGCCAGTAATGAATCTATGGTATGTGGAAGATGGAGCGATGAAATTCAACTGATTTTTAAATCGATTGGCAATATCCCGGGTCAAACGTATATGTGGATCTTGATCAGGCCCAACAGGAACAACTGTTGGTTTAGGACCTCCAAATTCTTCTAATTGGGGGTGTAATATATCAGCCACTTGAATGAGAGGGGCCTGCATGTGGGCCATATTTGTAGAACCATTAAAACCATAAATTGCTTTCATTTCATTAAATGTGACTTTTTTGGATAAAACATATGCTAAATCATTCACTAACAAATTTTTGGACTGAAGATAAACATTGATATTGGATTTTTTAAAGTCAAGGCCCAGAGCAATATAGTTGGTAATGTATTCATTTATGGCCAATTCTCTTGAAGCTTCAAAATCTACTCCACGGGCAGAGTAAGATTCCATATCTGCTATGGGGATGTAAATATCAGCACCGTGCTTTTCGTACCATATTATTTGATCAACAACCATCTTATGGCCAATGTGCATTTTTCCACTGGGCATCATTCCAGTTATTACAGCGAAATCTTCTTTATCTCTTATTGCTTTGACTATTCTACCATAATCTCGCTGGCCAAAGATGATTCCCCTACGCATTAGTAAATGGGGATCAGTTAAGTCATTTAGTAAATCTTTAAATGGTTTAATACCAAATTGTTGCACTAATTTTTCATAATCAACGTTAGAAGAGCCCCAAGGGTCTATCAAATGAATCACCTTATTTAATTATAAAATTGACGTCAATAAAATATTTTTAAATTTATAATAATGTTATTTAGTGTATTTTGCTAATAGATTAATTTAGATCTTTTTTTTTACTTATTTCTTTAAAAGAAATATTAATCATGGGCGAACCCATTCTATATTATAATAAGTTATATCTCCTTCTTCATCCACCACGGCCAGCATAAGATTCTTATTGACTCCATGAGCCACTCTAACATAGCTGGAAAAGTCCATAACATTTAAATCATAGTTTTCGGATATTACTCTGACTAAAAAATCAGAATGGCCATCTCCAGGAGATTTTCCTCTTTCATATAGCCTGAACTCTGACCCGTACTTGAAACCAGTTTTAACTATATATCCTCGGTTTCTAAGGTCTTTAAAAACCTTGTATTTGCTGTATAAACCCTTTTCTTTTAATAGGGAAGTTAATTCATGTAAAGAATACTCTTTTTCCTCTTCAAAAATGGAAATTTTTCCCTTTTCTAATAAAAATACAGCTTCTATTAATGATAATTCAAGACGATCATTTTCCAACCTTCCAAAATGACTTTTTTGGTTTATTTTCACGGAGGATGGATTAAATATGGTTACTACATCTTGAGATAATTCAGAACGCATTTATTCACCTTTAAAATATAATTAGATGATTATATATCAATATTAAACAAAAATATCAAATTTAAGCATATTTAAAATATTAAAATGGTTAGGATTATAAAACATTTATAAAATCCCAACATTTTATTTGATTTATAATCTAATTCATAATCTTTAATTTGTCTTATTGTATATATTGTTCATTTCTTTAATATTTGCTTACTCTATTATGGCATGCCTTTTTTAAGGTCTTGTTCTTTTTTACCTAGAAGTGCCATGAATTCAGCTATCAGGCCATCCAGAAACAGGTGAGTACTGTCTTCAAATAGAGTCCCCATAGGAGTTAGATCATCGTTATTACCTTTTAAAACATTGGAAGTGTAATGTTTCCATGGTTCCTTTGTTTTACTATCAATACTTATTACCACATTAAGTAACTTACTTAAAGTTGATTCTAAGTTAGCAGTTATTCCTATTACACTTGCACCCACATCTTTAGAAGTTTCAGCAGCTAAAGTAACTGTTTTTGTTTCACCAGAACCAGATATGGCGATTAAACAGTCGCTATCTTTAATAGCGGGTGTGGTTACATCACCTACTACATACACGGTGAAACCAAGGTGCATTAACCTCATGGCAAACATTTTACCTACTAATTCAGAGCGACCAGTACCTACAATAAACACACAGTCTGAATTTATAATGGTTTCAATCATTTTAGAAACTTGTCTTTCCTCAATTTTATTAATAACTGTCAGTGCATGTCTGGTAATTTCTTCAGTTGTTTTTTTTATGATTTCCATTTTTTCACTTGATTAGATTTAATTTAATGCTCAGAACTAATAAATAAATGTTTTATGTCTAAATGGTCTATTTAAAGACCTGTAATTCTAATACCGGCTAATCTGGTTTTGTTTCTAATATTTAAATTTATTAAAAGAGGAGTAATTTTTTCTACAATACGGGCATTTTCCAGAGGCCCGCAATCAATAGCTTTAACACCAGGTATTTTCTCAGCTAAATCCATTACAACGGCTTTAGATTCAGAATCGTCTCCAGATATTAGACAATCGCATTTTACATCTTCTTTAATATTGGTTAAACTGGCAGAACTCACATTGTTAAATGCTGAAACTACAATAGTGTTTTTATCCTTTAAAATTTCGGCAGTTCTCTCTGCCGCAGATCCTTCCCATAAATCTATGTATCTGGTACTCTTACCACCTACACATGTTTCTAGTGGCACGGTTGCATCAACTAGGATTTTTCCTTCTAAATAATTTTTTATACTACTTAGTGTAATTTTTTGAGCTTGTAGAGGAACGGTTAATATTACTATATCTCCCTGAGCAGCAGCGTCCTGATTGGTCATCCCTTGGATACAATCAAGCTCTTCACCCTTAAGCATGTTATGAATGATGTTAACACTGTTTTCAGCTTTTTTAATATCTCTGGATCCTAAAAGAACCTTTTCTCCTGAGTTTGCAAATCTCAATGCCAGTCCAAATCCTTGATCCCCTGTTCCGCCTATTATTGCCACTTTCATTTTTTC
>JAHFBZ010000131.1 GCA_023249725.1 Methanobacteriaceae archaeon | reverse complement strand
AGCATGGTATTTATGAAGTAAACTTAACTCAGCTTTTAGAAGATGATTCCATTATAGTTTCTGATGAAGAAGGAAAATATGTTATAGATCTTAATTTCCTATTAAAAAAGAAAATAAAGGAACAGAAAACAAAAGAGATGTAAAAAGGAATATAAATCTTTTATTTTTATATTTATTTCTATCTTCTGAATTCTTTTTGATATGTGATACTAATTTCTGTTACTTATTTTTAATTTAGGTTTTTGAATAGATACGATATTTTTAAAATAATCAATATTCTATCGTCTATTAACTTTATTATTTACAATATCGCATTTTCCAGAGGGTAAAACTCTTACAATATCATCTAAGGCCATAATTTTATCTTTATCTATTCTTTTTAAGATTTCCCTGGATATGGCTTCTTTTTTGGTGTAACCTGGTTTTATGACTACATAATTGTCGGTATGTTTTTTCAGAGCTTCCACGGGGCCGGCCATTATTCGGGGGCCTAGATAGTCAACAATACCTACAGCAATGCTTACGCTAGCTCCCCTAACATAATTTCGGCTACCTCTAATTATAAATGCACCTTTAGATACGAATTCACCGGATTGGGGAGTTTTTGAAACTTGGTCAGGATGCACCCAATAAACATCATATGAACTAAATCCTTTGGACCAGGCACTGGAAAATGATGCCGCAAAAATAGCTGCTTCTTGAATAGTACTTTCAGGTATTTTAGATGATTCATCACTTGAAATATCGCTCACTTGTGAGGTATCTGCCTCATATTCTTCGGGTTTAATGCCTTCATTCTTTATGATTACGGATGGGGCCCCATGAATATCAGTATGCATATAGATGTCATTGTTTTCCATATGCTTTTTTACAGCTATTTCATTAGTATTAGCATCTCTGCCACCAATAACTAAAAATCCATCAGAGGATAGGAACCATCTTAACTTTTCAAACCACTTCAGATCCTTTTTCACCCGTTTTTGAGGAACCAAAACTCTTTCCAAAGCTATTTCTTTTTTCTGTTCTACTCTATCTAATTCTTTTTTAGTTCTTTCAATAGCAATTAAAACCCCTTTTATTTTCCGTTTCGCTTTTTTTCCTTTTTCATAATAAACTTCAGAATTGTCGGGAATTGGTTTTTTACTATCAATTAATATTCTTTCATCTTCAATGTTTAAAAGAAGATTTCCCAGCTTATCAAGAGATTCAACCATCTTAACTTCTTCTAAACCTTTTTTTCTTGCAGATTTAAAAGTTTTTGAAATTTCCATCCAGGAATATTTCTCCCGAGCTTTATGAATAACATTTAAAATTTCTTCTATCTCAGAGTAGTGAGCATAAAGCAGATCTCCTTTTTTGGTAGAGTCAATAATGGTTTGTTTGAAATTTTCTAAGGTATCTTCTTGAATTTTTAACCTTTTAGCGTATTTATTGACTTCTTTTCCCCAAATATCTTCTTGAACTCCTTTTATGTCTGAGCGTACTTTTTCACTGAAATATTCATCTGCAGCTTCATTATAAGTTTCAAAATTTTGTTTATTTTTACCATTATAAATTTCTAATTCCAGGGGTAAAACGTCTTCTTTTCCATTACTAACAATATTTGGAGAAAATTTATTTTCTAACAATGGTTGGAAGACATCTTCAATAATATCAAAGAGTTTTTGAAGTTCTTCGGGTGAAATATCCGAGGTTAGGGTATTTTTATCCATTCCTGATCTCAGCACAATTTCCTGTGCATAAATACCACCTAAACCACTTCTGGCCAGTGTCCTTACTAGGTCGCTGTCTGATTTTAAGAAGATATCTTCCAGTTCTTGCCTTTCAAATTTGAGGGGGTTTATTCCCCTGCTGGGAGGATATTCATACTCTTCTTTAGAGCCTATTTTCCTTTCACTCCACATTTTCCTTTTAAGGGGCAAAATAATCTGCCGGTCTTGATTTAATAAAATAATGTTGCCTTTATCAAATAATTCAATTACCAGTGTGTAATCCTCTTCTTTGGAGACTAATATTTCAACTACTCGATCAAAACGGTATTGACGTATTTCTCTAACTGTTGCACCCTTTAAATATTTTCTAAGAAGCATGGGAAATGATGGGGGCAGTTTTGGGTTTTCAAGTGGGTATTGTGATTTATGCATACGCACTCCAGCTTGGAAAACGACATCTACTCTTCCATGTCCAGTCACATGAAATCTAACAACAACCGTATCTTTAGTAGGTTGATAAGCTTTATCAACTCGTGAATCTTTTAATAAATCGTTTAATTCATGACAAATAGCGAATATATCTACGTTGGACATGTTTTTCATAAAAACACCTTTAATGTTAATAGCAAATATATGGTAGTAAATTGTAATTTAACTATAATGACTTTTTTAGATATTAGAATAATTTTTTTTTTTGAAAATATTATTTTATAAATCCTCATTAAGTATTATGGATGATTGATGGAGTCTATTTACTGATAGAATCTGACAATGCTGGTAGATCTGACAATGCAATCAGAAAAATATTTAACTTTTTAGATTTATTAATCCAATTAAGGATAGATAATTTATATAGTATTATAATCAATATGGCTCATATTGAATTTGTTTAATCGTTTGTTTTACTACCTTATAAATCGTAGATTTTTTAAGGGAGTATTTAACTAATAGATTATTAAACTTTTAAATTCTAGCTGTTTATATGCTATTTGTTTAAGAGTATTAAAAGAATTTACTGGGGAAATAATCTTTTATTTCCTGAAATTATACTAAAAAAATTATAAATAAATTATGAAATCTTATTTATTTAATTCTTGGAGGGCATTATTATGAATGTTGAGGTTAAAATAGCAAGTATTCATACAGTTGCGGCTGTTGTTGCGGCTTATATTTCATTTATAGTTTCTAATGGTTCAATTGTAGCTTTAGGTAACAATCAAACTTTAGGAGCTCTTTTTGGCCTTGTAATTTTAATTATTGTAGGGAAATTATGCGAAAAATTGCTGGGTAAAGAGGAAGTGGGAGGATTTAAAGGTTGGTTATGGAGTGGAATCGTTCCTTTCATCTTTATTTGGTTCGTAGTATGGACCATGCTTATAAATCTCTGATTTAATATTCTATATTAAATAATTAATTTTTTATTTTATTTTCAATTTTTACTAATTTTTCTATTATTATTATTATTATTATTATTATTATTATTATTATTATTATTATTATTATTATTATTATTATTATTATTATTATTATTATTATTATTATTATTATTATTATTATTATTATTATTAT
>JAHFBZ010000073.1 GCA_023249725.1 Methanobacteriaceae archaeon | reverse complement strand
GGAGTTTCTATAGGAACTTGGGATTGTTTTTTAGGAGTTAATATTATTTCACTCATAAGCTCACCCCTTTGACTGGAACAGATTTAGAAATATAAGAGTCTTCTACAGCGTAGTTTTGGAAATTAATTGAGTAATACTTCACAAATTGTTTTTCTATGTCTGCTAGGACATTTTTATATAGATCTGGTTCAATTTGAGTATCTGCCCAGAATGTTCTTCCTTTGAGGTCAGTGTTTACAACTTCACCGTCTTTAACTGCAAACTCTCCGTCTTTTAGCAAATAGCTTGCTTTCTGGAATTTTTTCTCCACAGTCATGTATTCTGCAGCTAGGTCCATTGTTTCCGGGTTCAGGTCGTATATGGAAATATCTGCGTCAGCACCGACACCAAGATGTCCTTTAGTGTCACTTAAACCTAGCACTTTAGCAGGAGTAGATCGGGTAACTTGTGCAATTTCATATAATGAATATTCACGGTCGATAGTAGCAATACTACTTCGCTTTTGTGCCCATTTGTGGAGTTCGTTTTCCAGCAAGTCTGTTCGGTACTGATTACTCATTAACCAAGCCATAACCCTAGGGTATCTGGTAAATGGACCAGCATTTGGAGTATCAGTAGTTAAACAAACTTTAGCTGCGTCTTTGACTAGTAAGAATAATTCCATACCTATAGCCCATTGTACTGCAGGAACAGGTGCCTTAGCAGAGTAAATGAACGGCACGACACCAGAACCAGTTTCCATTTCTACGTCACAGTTAGCCCATTTAAGTCCGTTTAAAGAGTGTAAATCGAATTCCATTGGACCATCAGCAGTCATAGTAGTGGTTTCATCCAGAGTGACTTGACCAACATCTATAGTCATGTGGTTGCTTTTATTCACATAGTCAGCTACAATATCTGCTGCGGACTCAAAGTCCCTCCAAGAGGTCCCCCCATAACTGTGGTACTGAACGTGAGTAGCATGAAGTACTGTATCTCTACTTCCAGTTACTGGATCAACTTTAATTCCTTTTGGTAAATCAAAAGACTCTAAAGTAGTTTCATAGTTCCCTGGGTGTCCCAGGTCGTTACAATGCAAGTGTATGGAGTGAGGTAGTTTTAGTTTTTCGTTTACTTGTGCTAATCCTTTAATTACTTCAGCCGGAGTTACACTAAAGTGAGGTGCAGTATCATGTAATCCATGAACATTACCACCCCATCCCCACGCTTCAGTTCCAACAGGGTTAACAATTTTAATAGCGTAACCTTTAGTGGCTTTTAGTAACCAGGAAGCATAAGCCATACAGGAGTCTATATCTCCTTCACCTAAATAATCCATAACAAACCAGTTGTTTCCAAACAAGGGAAAAGCAGCATGATCAAGAATAGGTGTTGCTTCTAGTTCTTCGTGGGTGTGTCTAGCTAAAAGTGGAGGCATAGCCGCTTCCATGGCAGTACTGTAACCCATTTGAGCATACCGATACCCGGTCATGAAAGTGGAAGGTACAGAAAATCCACTCCCCGCTCTCCTGTTAATAGCTTCGTTTGTAGCTTCAGCATCTTTTTTACTGTCTTCAGGCCGCATCATTCGACCTACATTAACTTTAGCACCAGCTATGTGGCTGTGAACTTCCACACCACCAGGCATAACAATTTTTCCAGAAGCGTCAATTACTTCTGCATTATCACTAACACTTTCAACGATTTTACCATCCTTGATGCAGATATCCATTTTTTCTCCATCAATTCCATTTAATGGACAGTAAACAATACCGTTTTTGATTATACGTTCCATTTTATTTAATCCTCCTTGATAATTAGTGGGATATTCATACTTTTCCATATACTTTCATCAGAGTAGGCATGTCCAAGACTTCTTCATCAGTAGGCATGATCTCCACAGGTATGTTTTTAAAAGAAGGCATAGCAGTAGAATTAAGTGTAGGATCCACCACACGATTAGCCCAAGGTCCCATAGGGACGTAAATTGTATCTTCAGGAAGAGTTTCTTTGGTATTCACTGCTTTAAGGACCACTTCCCCGCCATAAGCTACGATTTTTATATTTTGCCCTGATTTTATACCTAGTTGACTCATCATTTCATCACTTATATGAGCGATGGCCGCAGCATTGACATACATTTTAAGATCTTTTCCTGACTCAATTGCTTGACCTTGCCATACAGTCCTTCCGGTGATTAGATTAACTATCATTATAATTCCTCCAATGTAATAGCATCTACAGGACAGCTTTGTACACACGTACCGCATTTTCCACAGAGATCAGCATTTTTAATTTGTATTGCTCCGTCTTCTACTATCATAATTATATCCACGTCATCACTTGGCCCTTTTCCTCCAGCTACTTCTTCACTTCTGAGAGCATTGACCGGGCAAGACACAACACAGTTTCCACATCCGTGACATAATTCACGATATGTTTTAAGTCCAATTGTCATTCGATTGCCTCCAATTTATTGTTTTAAAGATTCAAAGGCTTTTTTCCATGCCTTGGATTTAGTTGGGGTGTAATTAATTTGAGTTCTCTTAACATTTATGGCATCTACCGGACAAGATTTCTGGCAAGCACCACAGTAAATACAGAATCTTTCATCTTTGTGGAGTTTTTCTGCTTTTAAACCTGACTTAGCTGACTTAGGGAAAGACAGCACATTACAAGGACAAACCATTACACATGTTTCACAGCCCTGACAAGTATCCTGTTCTATAGTTAATTCACCTTCAAAAGGCTTGGTAACTTTAGCTGCATCAACTGGACAAATTTCCTGACACCAGGTACAGTTTACACAAAGTTCGGGGTCAATGTATGAATTTCCATTAATTTCTGGTACGGATATTTCATATTCTCCATATGGACAGATTCTACAAACCTGTTTTATGGCATCTACAGGGCAAATTCTTTTACAAATTCCGCAGTGAACACATATATCTTCACTTACATTAATGTCAGTAGCAACTACCGGATTATCTGAGGTTGGATTCTGGTGTTCAATATCAATAGCATCCACTGGACACATTTCTTCGCACATTCCACAGTAGATACAGGTGTCTTTATCTATATCTATTTCTCCAGTAATGAGTTCTGCTCTTGAAGGTAATTCACGAGTAATAATTATAGCGTCCTGAGGACAGGCTGTTTCACAAGCTTTACAATGGATACATTCCTCATTGTCAATTTCTGCACTTTTTATTAGTTGAGGATATTGTAATTCTCGAATAGAATCCCCATTTATTTGTAGATCTAACGCTTGGAATGGGCAAATACTACTGCACATACCACATAGAACACATTTATTTACATCTATGTCAATTTTACTCATATCTTGTTCGGTTCGAATCATTGCCCCAGTGGGATTTGCTTCAATAGCAGATACGGGACAAATTGTTTCGCATAATCCGCAAACTGCACACATATCATTCTTGAAGATTAGAGTTCTGTCTTCTTCACCGGCTCTCTCCAAAGTAATGTTCTTACCGTCTATAATTTCGGTTGTTTCCATCAATCTACTACCTCCTTAATTTCTATCGAGTTAGTCTGGCACAGTTCCATACAAATAAGGCATCCGCAACACCATTCGTCATTAATATGTGCCTTTAAGTCGTTCAACACGATGGCCTTCATTAAACACGTGTCCACACAAATGCCGCAGCCAATACAAGAATTTCGGATTATTCCTTCAAATTTTGAGTCGGTACAAGTCTGGATTATGGTCCTGGTCCGCTCAGTGTCATTTAAAAGAGCATGGGTTAAAATTAAAAAATCTTTAGGACAAAAGTGGGTTACTATTTCCGCAATTTCTATGGAATTCCAGGAAAGGTTTCTTCCATTCAAATAGTGAGAAACAGTAGATCTATCCATGTCCAGCGCTTGCGCTATCTCTCTCTGAGTTTGGCCTTGTTTCCTCAGGTTGACAGCTGCGATATATTTTAATCCAGAAATTATATGTTTGGGCATTGAGTCACCATGTGTGTTAATTACACTTTCAATTAATCATTTATAAATAAATTTCTACTAGAAACATATAGAAAATTATATATATTAGAGTGTGGTTTGAACACTATATTGTCTTAAAATTTTTTATTTAATATGATGGCAATGGGCTAAAAAAAGATTATTAGAAAATAAAAATATTAAAAATTGTTTAATACCTCTCCAATATAAAATAAAAATATTTTAAAAACTTTAAAAAGAATTAAAGAATAATTAAGGCATTTATTTTAAGGTGAAAATACCCTAAAAAAGACTATAATTTTCGCACCTCTACCGCCGAAATTTTTAGCTCAGGAATGCCTGAAATAGGGTCTCTCTCCGGATTGGTGAGACAGTTGGCCGGGGCTTCTTTAAAGTGGAAAGTCATGAATAATGTTCCTTTCTGGATATGGTCGCTGATTATAGCATTGACTTTAATTTTACCTCGACGAGACTGGATTTCTACCAGGTCGTTTTCCTGAATATTCCTATCCTCAGCATCATGGGGATTAATCTCCACAGTTGCTGGTTTTTCCAGTTTATCCATACCTTCGATCTTCCGGGTCATGGTGCCGGTGTGATACTG
Source organism: Methanobacteriaceae archaeon (assembly GCA_023249725.1). Lineage (GTDB taxonomy): Archaea > Methanobacteriota > Methanobacteria > Methanobacteriales > Methanobacteriaceae > UBA349. Next base: position 7,456 of record JAHFBZ010000073.1, on the reverse strand, counting down.
GTACAGGCTGCGGCCGGTGGTGAGAATTAAAGGATATTCTTCATTGGCCACCTCTGATGGAGGACGGTATTCCAGAGGGTGGAATTTGCCCCTCCCACTGGGGGTGTTGAATTTTTCCTGGTGGAGTACCGGAGTTCCCGGATGGTTCTCATCAGGGCAAGGCCATTGTATGCCTTCTTTTTCCAGCCGGGCATGGGAAATACCATGGTATATGGGAGTAATTTCTGCCATTTCTTGGAATATTTCACCGGCAGATTGGTAATTGAATTGAGATTCAGGGAGGTTAAGGGCATCTGATTCAGCAGATTCTCTTTCAATTGAAAGTTTTTCCTCCATCTTACAAGCCATCTGGGAAATTATCCACCAGTCAGGCTTAGATTGGCCGGTTACACTTACCGCCGGTCTAATAAGCTGCACCCTTCTTTCGGTGTTGGTAAAGGTTCCCTCCTTCTCAGCAAATGATGCCGCCGGTAAAACCACGTCCGCCAGCTGGGCAGTCTCTGTTAAGAATATGTCCTGTACCACCAGAAATTCCAGGTTTTCCAGAGCCTTTTTAACGTTCTGAATGTCCGGCTCACTTAAGAGGGGATTTTCCCCCATGATATAAACTGCTTTAATCTTTCCTTCCGCTGCATTTTCCAGTATCTCTGGTAAAATCATACCCTTAACCGGGCTCAAATCAGAATTCCAATATTCCTGGAATTTTTGAATTACTTGTTCGTCTTCCACTGATTGGTATCCCGGGAGAACATTAGGGAGGGCCCCCATATCACAAGAACCCTGCACGTTATTCTGTCCCCGTAGTGGATTGACCCCTGCATTCAATTTACCCAGATTCCCAGTTAAAAGAGCCAAATTGCTTATGGCCAGAACATTTTCCGTGCCGTGGGTGTGCTGAGTAATACCCATGGCATAGAGTATGGAAGAAGGTCCCTCCGTGGCGTATATTCGGGCTGCTTCTCTAATTTTTTGTTGATTAACCCCAGTAATTTGCTCTATATCGTCCAAATTCAGTTTTTCCATGGATTGAATGAATGGTTCCAGGTTTTCAGTTCTTTTTTCTACGAATTCCTTATCAAACAAGTTTTCTTCCCATATGACCCGGGCCATACCCATTAAAAGGGCCACATCAGTTCCTGGATGGTGCTGGAGGAATAAATCAGCATGATTACATAGATCAATTTCTTGAGGATTTATTACTATAAGTTTAGAACCACTTTTTACGGCCTTTACCACTTCCAAAGCAATAACCGGATGGCTACCTGTGGTGTTGGTTCCAATGGCCATTATACATCCAGCTTGAGATATTTCATCTATGGAATTGGTCATGGCCCCGCTGCCGATGCTCATGGAAAGTCCCACCACCGAGGGGGCGTGACACAAACGGGCACAGTGGTCAATGTGCGGGGACTTCATTAAAACCCTGGCGAACTTTTGAAAGATGTAATTTTCTTCATTGGTGCATTTAGCCGAGGAAATAGCGGCAAACTGACTTTTTTGGTACTGTTTTTCATCAAATTCGCTTTGGCAATATTCTAATAATTTTCCAGCCACCACATCCAGAGCTTCTTCCCATTCCACTTCCTCAAAAACACCTTCTCTTTTAATAAGTGGTTTTTCGAGTCTTTCTGGATTGTTCACGAAATTAAACCCATATCTTCCCTTGACACACAGTCTTCCTTTATTGGCTGGTCCTTGAGGGTCTCCTCTGACTCCCGTGATTTGATTTCCCCGGACTCCCAGGTAAATTCCGCATCCCACACCACAATAGGTACAGGTGGTTTTGATTTCCCGGGATGGTTCTAGTACGGCTTTGGGAACCAGGGCCCCTACCGGACAGGCCACTACGCACTCCCCACAAGATACGCAGTTAGAATCAAGGATGTCCCTATCTCCAAAGGTAATTATCTTGGTTTCATAGCCCCGGTAACCGAAATCAATAGCATTTACTCCTAAAATATCCGCACAGGTTTGTACACAAACCCCACAGAGAATACACTTTTTAAGATCTCTTATAAAGAAGGGATTGGACTCATCCAATGGTATGTCCGGAAGGGATAATCTGAAGTTTTCCATCTCCTTCTCATCCACCTTCAAATAGGCAGCCACTTCTTGTAACCGGCAATTATCTGATTGGGAACAGGAGAGGCAATTTCTCTCATGGTTGGCAATTAAAAGAGATACTAACATCTTCCGAGTCTGGTTTAACTCTTTAGTATCGGTTTTAATATCCATACCCTCTTCCACCCAGTTCTCACAGGCAGTGATCAGTCGGCCCTCGGCATTTTCCACCAGACACAAACGACAGGCCCCGTAAGGTTTGACTTGGGAGTTATAGCAAAGATTAGGAATGTAAATACCATTTTCTATGGCAGATTGTAGGATAGTAGTTCCTTCCAGTGCTTCAAACTCCAATCCATCCATTAAAAACTTTATTTTTTTCTTCATGTGAATCTTAAATCTTTTTTTATTATAATCCGACATTAATAGGGAGGTCAGATTATATTTTTAATAATTAATTAAACTGCAATTATTATAATTTTATAAGTCTTTTAGTTTATAATATATGGGTTAATTATAGTCTATTGACCTTTATTTTCATATTTGATTTAAATTATTGACTTATAGTCTAAATTAATTTATTATAGACGTTATTACTAAAATTTAATTCAATTTCAGTTATTTTTATAATAATAATTTTAATTTCTAGGGAATTTTAATTAAAATAGGTTTCATTATCTCTAATGAAATTTATAATATTATATTAATTGTTATCTACTCTATTATTCTATAATTATTATAATATTATAATTAACATAATGTATTTAACTACTATAACTACGGTTATTTTATTTAAATGAAAATCAGTAGAGTGGATATTTGTATTTATTAAACTTCGTTGGTGATGTAAATGAAAATATTAGGAGTCATGGGGACCAAAGATACCGGTAAAACAACTTTAGTGACTAAAATTGTTGAAAAACTGGTTCAAAAACAATATAAAGTAGGAACCGCCAAGTACAGCCATGTTACATTTGACCTGGCTGATAGAGACACCGGCAGACACCGCCAAGCCGGTGCTCAAATCGTGATAGGGACTGGAAAAGAGACTTTTATTCTGTTTGACCATCCTCGAGAACTGGAAAAAATTATCTCCACCATCGAGTTCAATGACGGGCTGGACTATCTGATACTGGAAGGATTTAAAAGCTCTAAATTTGCCAAATTTTCGGTTTCTGATTTGAAAGACGAATACACTATTCAACAGGTGGATGTTAAGACTCTGGACAAAGATAAAATTGATGAACTGGTTAAGCTGGTGGAAGAGAGGAGTTACGGCCTCCTGCAGGACCTTAACTGTGGAAAGTGTGGTTTTGACTCCTGCTATGAATTTGCCACCGCCAAGGTACAGGGCCAGGCCCCAGATATTGACTGTAAGAGCCAGTTTAAACAGGCCCTATTGCAGGTAAATGGTCAGAGGATACCTTTAAATCCATTTGTACAGAATATAATATCTAAAACTGTTACGGGAATGATTGATTCTCTGGATAAAGACTCGGACTCTATTGAGAGCATTGAATTGATGGTGCGACATAAGGAGAAATAAGATTTTTTTAAATATTCTTTTGGTGATCCAGAGATTAAGAATAAAACTTTTTATTTTTCTAAAAAATTTTTTATCTCTTTATTTATTAATTTTAAAATATTAATCCATACCCCCATCCTATCTAAATAAAAATTATTTTAAAATATTAATCCATACCCCCATCCTATCTATTTTTATAGTAAAACACAAGGAATAAAATACTAGAAATATTTACTTATAAAACACTTCATTTTATCAAGTGTTAAACTGATTTTAATTATAAATCACAGATAATTTCTGCCCTTTAAAAAAAATTCTTGGTTGATAATAAATGGAACTGGAAAATAAAATCAAAGACCCCTATAAACGGCCTGTGATTTCACTTAGAATCTCCATAACCAGCCGCTGCAATGTGAATTGCCTTTACTGCCACCACGATGGTATAATGCCTCAAACTGAGGAAATGACCGCGGACGAGATATTCCGCATAGCTCAAGTGGCTCGGGAAATAGGTATTCGCAAGATAAGACTCTCTGGAGGAGAGCCACTTATCAGGCCGGACATTGTGGAGATTGTAGAGAAAATATCTACCATGGACTTTAAAGACGTTTCCATAACCACTAACGGGACACTGATGGAACGCTACGCTGAAAAACTGGTAAACGCCGGACTAAATCGGGTAAATGTAAGTCTGGACACCCTCAATCCCGAAACCTATAAATTCATAACTACTAAAAATTACCTGGAAAGTGCTAAAAATGGAATAAGAGCCGCGGCTCAGGCCGGTATGGACCCGGTTAAAGTGAATATGGTGGTAATGAAGGATCTCAACCACGAGGAAATATGGGACATGTTTAACTTTTGTAAGGAAAATAATGCCGTTTTACAATTAATAGAACTTTTAAAAACAGAAAGCTGTCCCGATACGGAATTCATAGACCAGTACCACTATGAAATGGAGGACTTGGAAGAAGAACTGGCCCAGGCCGCAGATAAGGTCAAGACCAGGGATTTCATGCAGGATCGTAAGAAGTACTACGTGGATGATGGAGAAATAGAAATAGTAAAGCCCATGGATAATACCGAGTTCTGTAAAAACTGTACTAGGTTGCGTATAACTCCTGATGGGAAGATTAAACCCTGTTTATTGCGGAACGATAATCTAGTAGATATTATTGGGGCCATACGTCGTGGTGAAGATATGGATGAGCTAAAGAAGATCTTCATCGATGCCATTGACAATAGAGAGCCTTATTATGGTGGTTGTTGATTTTTAGATATTATTTTTTTATTTATTTTACTTTGATTATAGATCGTATTCTGCTAAAAGAATTATTTTATGTCGATCCACTCGCTATCGCTCACATCTGTACTTGAGAATATTTATATATGTTAAAAATTATATATTTTATTGTAAATTTGCAATAGTTCTATTTTAATGCAATTAATTGGTATTTACTAAGTGATCCCATGAAAGACAACACGATTAAGGTAATAATGGCTTTATTAGAGGATGGAGGCAAAAAAACAAGCATCAAACAATTATCAAATGATTTAAACATGAATTATTCAAATGTTCATACAATAGTGAAAAAACTCCAAAGAGCCGAATTGATTTCATTAGAAAAATATGGAGGAGCTTATGAATGCAGACTTTTAAAAAAAGTGGATCCTTTAATTTTTCATACAGAATATTTACGTTGTCAGGCTCTTTTAGATCGAAATAAGAATCTTAAAATTTTAAAAATTAAATTAAATTCGTTGAAATTTCCATTTATAGCAATAATATTTGGTTCTTATGCTAAAGGAACAAAATCAAAGACATCTGACATTGATTTAATGATAATATCCGAAAGTGATAAAGAAAAAATATTTGAAAGGACAGTGAATTTGTTACCTTTAGATATTCATCTTGTAGCTTTTAATTTTGATCAATTTTTGTCTATGGCCAATAATAGAGAGTTTAGCGTAGTATCTGAGGTTTTGAACAGAAATATAATTCTTATAGGTATTGAAGACTATTATAGGGTGTTGGAAGATGTTAAATAATAAACGGATAGAAGTCGCTGAGCAAAATTTTAGACAAGATTTAAGAGATGAACATATAAAAAAACAGAAATCCGACACAAATCTCATTCATGCTTTTGTAGACAGCTCTAATGAAAGTCTGAATGTGGCGGAATATCTATTCAAAGAAGAAATTTCTTCCATGTGGGTTATTATGTCTTCATATTATTCCATGTATTAATATGTCAAATGCTGTCCTCAATAAACTTGGTTTTAAAGTTGGTGGAAAAATGTCTCATCGAATAACTGCTGATGCATTAATAGTTCTCGTCAGAAATAATCTAAAAGATAATCTTTTACAAGAATTTGATGAAGCTAAAGATGAATATACTGAGTTAGATAATTTAACAGATGAAATAATTGAACTTTATGACTTAGAACACAAAAAACGGCTGAATTCTCAATATGTAATGGGTTATGATGCTCAGATTTCTAAATCAAAAACTTCGCTCGATAGAGCTAAGCAATTTAATTTAGAGTTAGAAAAACTTTTATTATAACTTAATCATTATTATGAATCCCCGCTCCTTGGGAGGGAAAACAGAAGTGATGATGGCCAGGGCTGTTACAAAGATCATGGCCGTACCAATACCCTGAATCACCTGGAATACAATCAGGGACTCAATAGATGGTGATATGGCACAAAGGGCCGAGCCTAGGGTGAAAATGATTATCCCATAGGCGAATATCTTTTTCGACCATAGATATCACACACCCTACCAAAGGGCACACTGCGTATGGCCGCTGCTAATAGAAATCCATTCATAACCCAGTTAAGGGTAATATCATCCGCGCCAAAGGTGGCCGCAATAGTCGGTAGGGCAATGTTTTACTGAAGTACCCATAAAGGGCGTGAAAAAGGAAGCTATACTGGCCACCAGACAGATTATTCCCATAATTCTAAGGCCATAAATGAGGCCATTGGTCTTATAATAAAATTCATATTGTTGTTCGTTCATTTATTCTCACCCTTTTTTTGTTTTTAATTATTCCCCTGCCACTTTGAACTGAAAAAACAGTAGAAATACGTTTCAGACCCATTTAGGCGGAATTATCATGTTCCACAGTAATGACCACATTCCCCTTTTTGTGCCCTTTCTCAACATGGCGGTGAGCTTCAGCAATTTGTTCCAATGGATAGTACCTATCTATAACTGGTTTAAGCTTTCCTGCCTCGATAAGCTCTTTAATAAAAATCAGAGATTCGGTTTTTTCAACTGACATGGCAAATATTACTTTTTTACTGCCTATCACTCTGGTCCATAGTGTTTGTAAAAGTGGCCTCAGCCCCATAACCGTCACCAGATAGAGTCCGTTTTTATTTAGTGAATCCTTACCATGTGAAAATGAGCTCTTGCCTACCGTGTCAAAAATAATATCATATTTCTCGCCGTTTCTGGTAAAATCTTCTTGAGTGTAATCAATTACTTTATCTGCACCCAAAGATTTTACCAGTTCTAAATTTGCGGTGCTGCAAACTCCAGTGACCTCTGCCCCAAAGTATTTGGCAATTTGTACTGCAAAAGTACCTATACTTCCCGAAGCACCATTAATAAGGACTTTTTCTCCACTTTGGATGTTTGCCTTTTCTTTGAGGAAAAACAAGGCGGTTGATGCCCCGTCAACCACAGCGGCCGCTTCTTCATAGGTCATATTGGTGGGTTTTAGTACTAGTGATCCTTCCTCAGACATGCATTTGTACTCGGCATAAGCACCAGGTCCAAAACCAGTGAATCCATAGACCTGGTCGCCTTTCTTAAATCGATTTACATCTTTGCCTATGGATTCAATTTCCCCAGCTAA
>JAHFBZ010000130.1 GCA_023249725.1 Methanobacteriaceae archaeon | reverse complement strand
CAATTGTTGATATTGCGAGTAGATTAGTTTCAAAAGTGTTAAAATCTGACAATAAAGCGACTATTTACTTATCTAATTTTGCTTCGTATCAAAGTAAGAGAGCCATAGGGGATATTATTGGATTTATAAAAGCCCCAGATAAAGTTAAATTTGTTAAAGGAAATGCTTTAAAAACTATTAACAATATTAGCCGCAATTTCAAGTACCCTATTAAAAATATAGTTGCTAAAGTGAAAGGGCTAGCTAAAACTGTAAGCAAGGTTGCAGGAAAAATTAAATCTGCTGTAAAGAGCACCATAAACAAGGCTAAAACGGTAATTAAGACTGCAGCTAAAACAATTAAAAAGAAAGTAATCAAATACTCTAAAAAAGTAAAAACGGTTTATCATAAAGCTAAAACCTATGTAAAAAAAGCTGCAAAGAAAGTTTATCATAAAGCTAAAAAAGTTTACCACAAAGCGAAGAAATATGTAAAAAAAGTTTATCATAAAGCGAAGAGCTATGTAAAAAAAGTGTATAACAAGGCTAAAAGTTATGTAAAAAAGGCAGGAAAGAAGATTTACAATACAGTTAAAAATACTTACAACGGCATTAAAAAGTTTTTCAGATGGTAAAACCTAGAAAAACAATTATTTAATTATTCACAATAAAAAAAAATAAGTGGTGATATGCATGGGATTTTTTGGTCATGATTCTATTGATGAGGCGATGGGCAGGATTATTCGAAATTTTGGCGATATTACTAATGTAATGGATGTAGTAGATGACTATTTGGGGTTTACTGATTCAGAAGTTTATAAGAAGACGGTTTTCATCGGTTTTATAGATTCTGGTGAGGATGAGGATCCTTATAATATTGATGAGTTTCCTTTAGTGAAGATGGCTTTTAATCATTTGAACAGTTTTCCATTGAGACTGCCTTTTATTCCTTTATTTTGTAAAAAAGATTTTTTGGTATCATATACTTTTATTTGGAATATTTGGCGCTGTCAACTAGGCCGAGAACTCACACCGGAAGAGGAAAAAATGGTTTATGGTGATTTGGCTAATCGTATAATCTTTTTATTATATAATTTTGATTCCAATCTGGAAACTCCTCCTACAGATGAAGAATTCTTTGTCCAGATGGGCAAAATAGTAAAAAAGGATAAACGAGCTAAGAAATTGGAAGACGCTTTTTTAAATCTTCGTCAGGCAATTAAACTCGATACTTTTGGTGAATCACCATTTAGTTTCGGTGTTAATGAGATTGCTTGGACTCATTTTTTGGCGGGTTGTAGTGCTGTGCATAGTGGTAGGGATTTTGTGAGTGCAGAGGATATTGTAATTGGAAATAAGGTATATATTAAATTAGTTAACACTGATTTGGATAGTTTGATTAGGTCTTTGTAAGAGAGGTATTGTATTATGGGTTTTTTTGATAGTAAGCCGAATGATGTGGTTGTGAAAGGAATTATTCGTGATTTTACTGATGTGCCTGGTGTAGGGGATGTGGTGGATGGTTATTTGGCCTTAGTTGAGTCTGAGGTTTATAAGAAGACGGTTTTCATCGGTTTTATAGATTCTGGTGAGGATGAGGATCCTTATAATATTGATGAGTTTCCTTTAGTGAAGATGGCTTTTAATCATTTGAACAGTTTTCCATTGAGACTGCCTTTTATTCCTTTATTTTGTAAAAAAGATTTTTTGGTATCATATACTTTTATTTGGAATATTTGGCGCTGCCAATTAGGCCGAGAACTCACACCGGAAGAGGAAAAAATGGTTTACAATGACCTAACAAACCGAATAATATTCCTCTTAGAAGATTTTGATTCTAATTTGGAAACTCCTCCAGTTGATGAAGAATTCTTTAGGAAGTTGGGTAAGATTAAGAAGTTGGATAAAGGTGCTAAGAAGTTAGCGGATCGTTTTTTGGATCTTCGTCAAGCAGTTAAGATGAATACTTTTAATAGGTCTCCTATGACTTTTGGTGCTAATGAAATTGCATGGACTCGTTTTTTAGCCGGTTGCAGCGCTGTTCATAGTGGTAGGAATGTTATTAGTGCAGAAGATATTGTAATTGGAAGTAAGGTATATATTAAATTAGTTAATACTGATTTGGATAGTTTGATCAGGTCTTTGTGAAATGTTTAAATGTGTTTTGATGGGGTGATTTTTGATGGTTGTTTGGCGTAATGTTTTTGCGGTTATAGTTGCTATTTTAAGTTTTATTGTTGGTGGATTGTTGTTATCTGAGATTTTCCTTACTTATTGGCCGGATTTCGAATTTAATGGCCTGTCCCGGCTGATACTTTGGGGAGTGCTTTTATTATTGGCTTCAGTGGTTTATAATTTGATAAAAGTTGATAAAAAGGATGGAATAAAAGAAGAAATAAAATAATCACTATTTATTTTATGAATTTAGATATTTTTTTATATTCTCATTTTTTTATATTTTGATTGAATTTCTTTTTTTTAATAGCATGTTGTTTGCTTTTAGTTTTAATATTATTTTCCAAGCATTTTAGGCCGTTGAAGCATTTTATTTGGAATATTTTTAATTATGTTTCTTATAAATCGGGCGAGGCCTCTAAGAAAGCTGGGAAAACAGGTAATTTCTGGGATTTCTGGGATACAACTATGTTTCATGTCTATGGTTACAGTAACCTGGATAAGACTTGGGGTGGAGGAAATATTAAATGGATTTTGGATGGTTTGGCCGGAGTGGATGAACATGGAAATGTCTCTGTGGGCAATTTCTTAATAGATTTAATTGCTATTATTCCTATTGCACGATTAGCTACTGGTGGAGGGAAATATTTAGCTAGAATACTTCCTAAAAGTTTACAAAACAATAAAATATTCTCAAATTTACTTAAAACATTACAAAGTAGTGAAACTTATGCTCAGCTCAAAAATGTTTTCACAGATTTACTTAAAAAATTGCACTTGAATAACAGAAATATTAAGGATTTGGTTTCTGGTGTGGGTAATGTTTTGTTTCCGGGTGCTAGTACTTTGGTTGATGTTTTAGCAAAAGTTGTTAGTCGTGTTACGGCTAAAAGTAAGAAGAATGTGGTATTGGATTATTTAAATAATGGTTTGAAGTATTTTAGTGCTTATCAGTTTAAACGTTCTATTGTGAATGATTGGGGAGGATTTGTCAAGGCCTCTAATAAAACTAAGTATGTAACAAATAAAGTAAATGCTTTTAAAAATGTTTTAGTTAAAAATATTAAATATGCTGCTAAAAAAACTATTAAGGGTGTTTATAAAGCTGTGAAACCGTATATTCCTAAAAAAATCGTAAAAGG
>JAHFBZ010000072.1 GCA_023249725.1 Methanobacteriaceae archaeon | reverse complement strand
TACCCGACTATAAAAGACTCACCAACTTCATGGAACATCATAAAATACCACGAACATCCAACACAGTAGAAAACTACTACAGACAAACAGAACCAGAACAAATAAAAAAGAAATACAAAACCATAACCGGAATACTCACCTACCTACACCACAAAATGAAAAACTGGACACAAAAACATATAAAAAAATAACAACACCCACAAACTTTACAAACCCAAAATTTAAAAAAAGTTTAATAATAATAATTAATAATTAATAATATAGATATTCATTAAAAAAATGTTTTTTTTATATTTTTTTAAATCATATGGGATTTAAATATTAATCTAAAATCACTTTCATTCCATTCCGGATCTATTTTTAAAGCTTCCTTGGCCATTATATTTTTCCAGTCAATACCCGGCGCAATACAATTATTTTCCATATGGGTGGCTATAGATGGTAAAGGCGTCCATAATTTAAATCGTTTGCCAGATATTACTTGCCTCCAGGAGTCCAACCAGACCCTGAAAACTATTTTTCTCATTTCAGTGGATTTAAACATGTTGAAAGGGCTTACCTGGAACTTAGTAAGGGCCAACCACATACTAGAATCATAATTACCATTAACATAAGTTTTTAAAACTTCTTGAACATCACTCAAAGTTTTTTTAGTGGTTAAAAATGTTAAACAAGTTGAATTGGCAGTTCTCCATTTTCGAGTTGCTGTAGACCTGGTTTCATATTTATGTTGATGTATTGGATGATTATAATAATCAAGATGATCATAGGCCGAAACAAAATCAACATCATCATTACTATCCATAAAGGTAATCATTTCTTTAAATTGATCTGAAAGATAAAAATAATCGTCTTCAGCAAAATAAACCCTATTAGAATATTCCTGTTCTAAAAGGGCCATGATTTGAAGATCAAAGGTTGCTTGATTACCAATTCCTTTTAATTCAATTAATTCCAGGTCATCTTCAGAAAAATATTTTTGAAAAAGTTCATTATATTCCACTGGACAGTTATCTAACAATACAATCATTTTAACTTTTAAGTTTCCAAGAGAATCTTTAAAAGATTTTAAACAAAATTCAGAAAGTTTAAGTTTATCTTGACTAAAAACAGGAGGTATTTTTGATACACCTGGATAAATTCTATAAGCAACAGCTAAATCATAATCGTACAACCACATCACCCAGAAATAATATTATTTTCATTATTATTTATATGTTATCATTATAGTATAAAAGGTTATTATTGAATTATGAATAGATTTTCTTAATAGAATTAGGATAATTATTGAGATTATAATAAATTATTGAATAATTCAACAATTAATTAATAATAACTTTTGTTAATTAAAGTTTAATAAGTTAATTAAAAAAATTAGGGGATAATAATTTTAAAATCATTATTTTTCAGGACTTTCCATAATAACATTTTTAAAAAAATCAATTGTTTTTCCCAGGCCCTGATCCAAAGACGTTTTAGCTTCCCATTTAATGATTTTATTAGCCTTAGAGACATCAGGTTTCCTTTGGCGTGGGTCATCCACAGGCAATGGTTTAAAAGAAATTTTAGATGAACCATTCATTTTTTGGAGAATAATTTTAGCAAAATCAATTATTTTATACTCTTCAGGATTTCCTAAATTCATAACTTCTCCATCAAGTCCCATGTATGTTGAAAAACGGAATATTCCTTCTACTAAATCATCTACATAACAGAAACTACGACTTTGAGATCCATCACCATAAACTGTGATGTCCTCACCTTTAAGAACCTGATAAATAAAGTTAGGTACAACCCGCCCATCATTTATTTTCATTCTAGGCCCATAGGTATTGAATATTCTAACAATTCTACTATCAAGGCCAAACTCACGATGATATGACATTACTGCAGCTTCTGAGAATCTTTTAGCTTCATCGTATACTGATCTTGGCCCATTAGGATTAACATTTCCCCAGTAACTTTCTGTTTGTGGATGGACTTTGGGGTCCCCATAAATTTCAGAAGTGGAAGCTATAATATAGGTTGCATTCATTTTATGGGCCAAATCCAGAGTATTAAAAGTTCCATATGAATCAACTTTCATTGTTTCTAAAGGGAATTTAAAATAATCGACTGGACTGGCAGGACAGGCAAAATGAAGCACTATATCAAATTTTTCCATACTGGGAATGTCAAACAGACCTTTTTTTTCCATTTCTGGTCTTGAAGAAACATCAGCTTCTATAAACTGGAAATAAGGATTTGAATCCAGATGAGAAAGGTTATGTGCACTGCCTGTGAGAAAATTATCAATTCCTACTACTTCAAAGCCCTCAGATAAATATTTATCAACTAAATGGCTTCCAATAAAACCTGCAGCCCCTGTAATTAAAACTTTACCTTTTTTATCCATACAAATTCTCCATAATTAACTGAAAGCCCATTAATTAATAATAATCAATATTAATTTAAATAAGACGCCCTGATAAAAATTAAGCTTCTAAAGCATTTAAATAGTAAATATTATCTAAAAATTCATCTACCTACACTGTAATATTCAAATTCCTTCATCTCATCCACACCAAAAATATTTCTGCCATCAATAATAATAGGAAGCCGCATTAGTTCTTTTACCTTTTTCAGGTCAGCTAATTTAAATTCCTGCCATTCAGTGATTATTAAAAGGGCATCCGCATCCTTAAGGGCATCATATTTATCTTCAAAATATTTAACATTGTCTGATTCTGCTAAAATATTTTTAAAATTATCACTAGCCTCGGGATCATATAAATGAAGGTTTGCCCCATTTTTTTCCAGTTCCTGAGTAATTTCAATAGCTGGTGCTTCCCGAATATCATCAGTTTCTGGTTTAAATGCTAATCCCCATACGGTAATATTCTTATCTTTATTAATCCATAAAATATCCTCTATTTTATCCAAAAATGACCTTTTTTGGAAAGCATTTATTTTTTCGGTCTCTTTTAAAAGTCCAAATTCCAGGCCATGATCTTCGGCAATTTTAATAAATGCCTGAACATCCTTGGGAAAACAAGATCCACCATAACCAATCCCCGCATTAAGGAAATTTTCCCCAATCCTATGGTCAAGACCTATGCCTTGGGCCACAGTATTAACATCGACTCCCACTTTTTCACACAATGATGAAATCATGTTGATATAGGATATTTTCATGGCTAAAAAAGAGTTAGAAGCATGTTTAATGAGTTCTGCTGCTGCTGGTTTGGTGAATAATAATGGACGGCCTTCTTTGGTAAAAGGAGCATATAATTCTTCAAAAATCACCTGAGCACGATCACTCTCAGCACCCACCACAATACGATCTGGATTCATGAAATCATAAATTCCAGTACCCTCTCTTAAGAATTCAGGATTTGAAGCAACATCAAATTGAGCATCTTCATGAGCATGTCTTTTAATAGTCTTTTTAACCCATTGATGAGTATTTACTGGTACTGTAGATTTTTCTACTATTAATTTATAACCATTAAGATGTTCTGCTATCTGTCGAGAGGCTTCTTCCACTTGAGAAAGGTCTGCTTTCCCATCATCACTTTGAGGAGTTCCTACACAAATGAAAATAACTTCAGAAAATTTTACTGCTTCTTCCATATTAGTAGTAAATCTTATTCTGCCTTCTTCCAAATTTTTTTGAAGTATTTCTGTAAGGCCTTGCTCATATATATGAGATTCACCCTTTTGAAGTTTATTAACAGTAGATTCCCTTTTTTCTATACACAAAACTTCATTTCCTAAATCAGCAAAACAAGCAGCAGTTATAAGTCCCACATAACCTGCTCCAATTACAGTAATATTCATTGAACCACCCCGATATTATTATAATTAATTAAAGTGAATTATTTGTCATGAACGAATAAAATGACTTAAAATAAAGCCGATCCAACTTTTTATGTCAAATAATTTATTAATAACTATTTAATATTCTCTTATTCATTTTAGATTAGTTAATCATAATTAAATTAATATATAATTCTTAAATAACATGAATTGTTAATTAAATAATTTAATATGAGTAATAAATACTTTTTAGTGAAATCTAAGATATAAATATTATTATTAAGAATTATTAAAACTGAAAAATGAGAAAATTTACATTATATCATATTTATAAGCTAATTATATTAAATTATATTTAAAAATAAGAAATATTCCATTTATAAAACTAATCAAAATTTGTTTCAAACAGCAAGTTAATATAATTAAAAACTTAATTGAATAAAAGAATTGTTATTTCTTAAATAAAAACTTCAAATAAGATAACATCATTACTATTTGCAGTATTTTATTGAATAGTTTTAAAAATAATAGTTCTTAAAGAATATTATTAAAGAATAATAGATATTTTAGTTCTTAATTCATTTAATTAATTCTTAATTCATTTAATTAATAATTATACAGCATATTGATAATACTAAGGTTATATAATGAACGTGGCAAGAAAAATAGCAAAAAACACTGGCCTATTAATGATAGCATCATTATTCACTAATATTATGGCCTTGGTATGGACCATTTATACTGCCAATTATTTAGGAACCGCTGGTTTGGGAATTATTTCTGCTGCTCTGGCATTGACCAGTATATTCAGCGTTTTGGCTGATCTGGGACTAAGTACTTATTCTACTAGAGAAGTTGCTAAGGATAATGACAATACTAAAAAATACTTGTCAAATATTGCTCTAATTAAAGTTTTCCTGGCAATATTCACATTCATCTTAATATACCTCTTTATCGTAACAAAAAATTATCCTCCACAATCTGTGGATGTAACTCTTATTATAGGTGCTTATATGATTATTTCATCATTTAGCGCACTTTTCAATGCTATATTCCAGGGACATCAGAGAATGGAGTTCCAAACTATTGGAAACATTATAAATAGTTCTTTACTCTTGTTTGGTATTTTATTAACTATTTACTACCTGAAAGGCAACGTTATAACTATAAGTCTTGCTTATTTATTTGCCAGTATTATTACTCTGACTTATTCAATTATTGTAACCTCTTGGAAATTCACAGTACCTTCTTTTGAATTTGATTGGAAATTTTGGAAAAAAACCATTATTAAAGCCCTTCCCTTTGGAATTAGTAGCGTATTCACCACCATATATTTCTCGATAGACTCGGTGATGCTCTCTTTTATGCAAGGTGATGTTGCAGTAGGTCTTTACACTGCCCCCTATAAACTTCTGTTTGCTATGCTTTCCATATACGGTGTTTACATGATGGCTCTCTTTCCTTTCATGTCAAAATTTTATGTTGACTCGACTGATGCTTTAAAATTAACTTATCGCCGTTCATATAAGTATATGCTAATTTTAAGTCTTCCTGTGGCAGTTGGAACTACAATGCTTGCTCAGGAAATAATATTATTTATATATACTCCACAGTATCTGCCTTCTGTAGCTGCATTACAGATACTTATCTGGTCCATAGTTTTCATGTTTGTAAATGGATTATCTGCTACTCTTTTAGGATCTATTGATAAACAAATGGCAGTTACTAAAATAGCTGGAATCGGTGCGGTAGTAAATATTGGTATAAATATAGTCCTAATCAATATTTTAAGTTTTTATGGGGCCAGTATTGCTACGGTGTTTACTGAATTTTTAATAATGATTTTATTTACTCGCATAATATCAAAAACGGAATTTTCTGTTGGAAATACTATGCTTAAGGATTTATGGAGAATTTTAATACCTTGTATAGCAATGCTAGGTGTTTTAGTTTTCTTAAAACTTCATTTATTAATAATGATTTTCATCAGTGCCATAGTTTATATTATAGGAATTTTACTAACCAAAGCAATTGATAATGAAGATATATCTATGATAAAGGGTATGATAAATAAAAATAGATCTAATTAATCAAATTTATTCAAAATAACTATTTAAAAGATATAATAAAAAATTCAATATTAATCAAATTCATATTATTATAAAGTTAATAAATTTATTAAGGAGTTAACCATGCCACCCCACGTTACTATTATTTTACTAAACTGGAATGGATGGAAAGACACTTTAGAGTGCTTAGAAAGTGTTTATCAAATAAGTTATCCTTCATTTAGCGTAGTATTAGTAGATAACTATTCCACCGATGATTCCTTACCTAAAATAAGAGATTTCTGTTCAGGAAAATTGAATGTTTTTAGTGAATTGAAAGATGGAAATATTACTAAAATTATTAAAAATCCTTCTAAAAAACCTGTTTAATTATGGGAATTTAATGAGAGTGATATTGAAGAAGAAACTTATTTTAAAGAAAATATTAAAAGTTTAACCGGTAAATCCAATCTTTTCTTAATAAAAAATAATGAAAACCATGGTTTTGCGGGTGGAAACAATGTAGGGATTAAATTCGCCCAGAATATTATAAAAAGTGATTACATTCTTCTTTTAAATAATGATACGGTAGTTGAAAATGGATTTCTGGAGCCTATGATTGAAATCTCTGAAAATAGTAAGGATATAGGTTTTATAGGCCCAAAAACATATTTCTATCATCCCTACCCCCAAAAAATTATTCAAATAACTGGTGGTGGAGGTATAGATCTTAAAAAGGCCAAAACTTTCCAGAGAGGATATCAAGAAGAAGAAAATGGCCAATACAATGATTCTGTAGATATAGATTATGTAGGAGGTTCCTGCGTCCTGGTAAAAACTGAAGTATTGGATGATGTGGGCCTTCTGGATGAAAGATTTTTTATGTACTGGGAAGACACTGATTGGTCATATAGAGGATATAAAAAAGGATATAGGTCTGTTTATCAACCAGAATCAATTATTTGGCATAAACACGGAGCTTCCAGTAAACCATACTTTGAACTTTATTATTTAAGCCGCAATCGAGTATTCTTCATGAAAAAAAATGCCAACACCGGCGAATATCGCAGTTTCTTGTTCCATTTTTTCACACGTGTGTTTTGGTTGGATATATGGTACTATTTAATCCATCTTAAAGACTTAAAAAAGGTTTCATGTTATTTAAGAGGCCTGAAAGATGGTTTTAAATTAAAAGTATAATTGATAAATATAATTAAAGTATGATTTAAGTCGAATTTTATGAAATTAAAATATAGGTTTAATGAAAATTGATTAATAGTTAAACTACTTTACATACGCTTAAATTTTAATAATCCCAATATTAATAAAAATAAAAAAATAATTTTACAAATAAACTTTCAAACAATTCTGTATTTATTTACTAATGATTTAATAATTTTAAAGGAGATAACATGGATATCAATTTCACACTATGGTCTACCAACATGTCTGGTGGATATAAAGTAATTTTTGAGCTGGCCAATGGTTTAGTAGATCGAGGCCACAATGTAACTATAACTGCCTTAGGCGGAGATCATTCCTGGTTTCCTTTAAAAGCCCGTTTAAATTATGTTAAGCCGCCATGGCCCATAAAATTATTGAGTCCTATTTTGAAAGTTCTCCTTAAACGTCCAGCTCGATATTATGAGGCTTTAACCTTAACTCAGAAACTTAAATTAGGATTTGAGCCGGATTTAGTTAAAGCACTATCAGAAAATACTCCTGAATGTGATATCAATATTGCTACCTGGTTCCCCACTACTTTTGCAGTTTATAGAAGTGATAAAGGAGTTCCAGTTTATCTTTGTCAGGACTTTGATGAGTTGGCCCGAGAAAGAGGGCATTATTTCACTCACATGTTTCATGAAAGCCTATATTTACCATTTAATATTATAACTATATCTGGATGGTTAAAAGAATGGATAAAAGAAAATTATAATAAAGATTCAGATGTTATAGTCAATGGAATTGACCATAACGTGTTTTATCCTCGAAAAAACATATTTAAAGCATCTAATCCAAGTAGGAGAGAGGAAAATATTTCCTCTGATAGTAGTGAAGGTCCTAAAATAATGAGTATATTACGAGGATTATCCTACAAAGGAGACCAGGACCTTATTGATGCTCTAAAAATTGTAGCTAAAGAATTTAAAAATGTTACTTTAGTTGCAGTGGGGAAAAAAGAAGTTTTAGAAAAATTATTGATAAAAAAAGATCTTAATTTTGATTTCATCACTTTTAGCAATGCAAGTGATGATAAAATGGCTGAGCTATATAGTTCATCCGATATTTTTGCATTCCCTTCACACATGGAAGGATTTGGCCTTCCACCTTTAGAAGCTATGGCCTGTGAAACTCCCGTAGTTACTGCTGATTGTCTAGGTGTGCGTGATTATGTTAAGAATGGTGAAAATGCATTTATGGTGCCTCCTAAAAATCCAGAAGTCCTGGCTAAAGCTATAATCAACGTTTTAAATGATGAAGAAATTCAAAAAAAGTTCAAAGAAAATGGATTAAAAACAGCATCCCATCATACTTGGGAAAATGCAATTAATAGCTTTGAAAGTATATTAATAAAGGCTATGAATGGAAATTAATTAGATTCCAAGAATATGTACTAAAAATATAATTCTAAAATATCAAAGTGATTAAATGATTTCAGTTATATGTGTATATAACAATAGGGAAAGCCTGAAAAATTATTTGCTTCCTGTTTTAAACCTTCAAAGTTGTGAGCATGAGCGTATTTTAATTGATAACACAGATGGTAAGTTTAAATCTTCTGCTGAAGCTCTAAATTATGGTGCTAGGAAAGCAAAAGGCGATTATCTAATGTTTGTTCATCAAGATGTAGATCTTGAATCAAGTTCCTGGTTAGAAGATGTTCATAAAATTTTAGACAACTTGCACCATTTAGGAGTGGCTGGAGTAGCCGGGATGTCTATCCATGGGCAAAATCACCTGGAAAGACAGCGAAACATAATAAAACATGAAGTCCCGCCTGTTAAATGGGGAAATCCTATTGAATCACCAGAAGAAGTGGAAACTGTAGATGAATGCTTATTTATAATACCTCGTGAAGTTTTCCAGAAAATAGAATTCGATGAGGAAACCTGCCCTGGTTGGCACTTATATGGTGTTGATTATTGTTTAAGTTGTCAAGAAATAGGTTTAAAAGTTTATGTAGTCCCTATGAGTATTTATCACCTTTCCGCCCACTCTGGAGATGAAAATCCTCTTAAAACT
The DNA here is from genome assembly GCA_023249725.1 of Methanobacteriaceae archaeon. Taxonomy (GTDB): domain Archaea; phylum Methanobacteriota; class Methanobacteria; order Methanobacteriales; family Methanobacteriaceae; genus UBA349. Next base: position 3,019 of record JAHFBZ010000072.1, on the reverse strand, counting down.
GCTTTAAAAATGGGATATCATCCCGAGGAATACTATGAAATTCTTCCCAATCTCATGAAAAAACACAGGGCCCATTTCAGTAAAATCTACACCACATGTGGTGAATGGGATACTAAAACTCCACTTCTACTACAGAGAGCATCACTTACCTTTAATTTAGGAGTGAATTTTATAAAAAGAAAATTCATTAGATCTTAAATAATTTATAAAATTCTTAATCTTTTATAATCTCAGACTTAATAATTAATAGAAATTATCTGTACAATATTTTGAGAATAGTTTGAATATTTTAAGAATATTTAATTTTTAAAATAATAGAATCAAATCAATAATAAAATTCTATAATTTAAAATCCATCAATAATATGAAAAAGACGTAGAAGGAATTTATCTGAAAATTTAGTTTGTTCCAGTTTACTGCATCATTACTACAATTTAATGAGTGATACTATGAAAGTGTGCTACTTTGGTTCCTATGCCCCATCTTATCCACGGCATAGAATAATAATTAAGGGACTTCAATCTCAGGGAGTAGATGTAACTGAGGTTACAGACTCATCACAAATATTAATTCGCTATCCAAAGCTGGCCAGAAAGTATCTATCAGAAAAAGAATTTGATGTTATTTTTGTAGGTGAGGCCAGTAATTATGTGCAGCCTTTAGCCATTTTACTTAAAAAAATAACTATAAAACCTCTGGTATTCGATACTTATGTATCATTATATGATACTAATCAAGATAGGGGCGTTCATCAAAATCCCGTGCTTTCTAGATTATTTTATAACTTGGATAAGTACAACTGCCTTTTTTCAGATGTGGTACTGCAGGACACTAATCAAAATGTGGAATACTTCCATGAAACATTCCATATAGAAAAAGAAAAGTTTAGAAGATTACTTATTGGTGCGGAAGATGATTTGTTCTACCCTCAAAATACAAGTTTGAATGATAATGAAAAGGGAACAAGTACCACAAAAGAAACAGAATCCTTCAAAGTTCTATTTTATGGTACTTACATACCATTACACGGCATAGAATACATTATCCAGGCCGCTAAGATCTTAGAAAATGAAAATATAAGTTTCCAATTAATAGGCCGAGGCCAGACATTTCCAGAAATTCAGAAACTCTATGAAAGTCTGAATTTATCTAACATAGAATTTAAAGGAATGGTGGATTATCAAGAACTCCCTAAATACATTGCCCAATCTGATGCCTGTCTGGGAATTTTTGGAGGAACCGAAAAGTCCATGAGAGTGATACCCACCAAGGCCTATCAAATTTTAGCTATGAAAAAACCACTCATTACGGGATACTCACCAGGGGCTCTGGAACTATTTAAAAACAGAAAAAATGCTCTTTTATGTGAAATGGCCAATCCTGAAAGTTTAGCTTCAGCAATTTTAGAGCTAAAGGAAGATGAAGAACTTCGCACAAAGATTGCCTGTAATGGCTATAATCTCTTCCAGGAAAAACTAACTCCCGATCAGATTGGATTAGAAGCCCTAAAAATAATTAAAAGCGTATTATAAACAATTATTTTAAAAAAATGATTCTATAATATTGATTCGGAGTATTGATTTTATTCATTTCAATGTTTTAAACTTAATTTTTTATTTTATACATTTTTCATACACTTCCTGGGTATCTTTAACTACAGTCTCCCAGTCAAATGTATTTAAAGCAACTTCACGAGCTTTTTGGGCCATAGAATCCCTTTTTAAATCATTTTGAAGTATATCCATTAATGCCTTTTCCAACTGATCTTCCTGGTAGTCTATTACCTGACCCTCATTAGGTGAAACCCATTCTGAAATCCCACAATATTTAGTTACCACCACTGGTGTATTACAGGCCATGGCTTCCACCACCACATTACCAAAAGACTCGTAACGATCTCGGGAAGGGAGAACAAATACATCTGCATCAACATAAGATTCTAATTTATCATTTTCATATAAAGGACCTGGAATAATAACTGAATTTTCGATTCCGAGCTCCTGAACCATGTGATTTATTTTATCCAGATAATGATCGTCTGGACCGGCAATGACCAGTTTTAAAAGTCCTATTTTATCTATTTTATCTATCAAAGATTTAAATGATTTTAAAAGTAAACCTATACCTTTTCTCTCATGAAGACGGCTTAAATATAATATTATTTTTTCATCTTCTTTAATTCCCATTTTTTCTCTAAAAGTGCCGGGGAAAGGTAATTTTTGATAAATTTTCAGATCAATTCCATTAGGAATCTGTACCACCGAATCAAGATCTAGATTCATGAAAACATCCCTATATTGGCTTGCCTCAGAATGGGAAGATGCAATAATTTTACATGCATCATATATTATAGATTTACCCAATAGTTTGTCAAAAATCTCTTTTTGACGGCTTTTTATCATGGTAGGGGCTGATCCTCGAGGTTGGATGATGTAAGGAATATCATATTTTTTAGCATATCTATGGATAATTGCTGCTAAAAACGTTCGGTGCTCGTGTATATGAATAATATCAAATTCTTTAAGTTTTTTTCGAACAACCAGAGGCATATAATAAGGAACTGGAAAATTTAATCCTCCAGCTAAAAACATGGATAAATTACGGAAATAATAAGTTTCTATTCCTTCCACATCAACTGGAACATTTTTTTCAACGTTTAGCCTTTTTTTAAAACCGTCCGTGGTAAAAACTGTAACTTCATGGCCACCGGTGACTTGTCGGCGTGCAGTTTCATAAACAGAACGAGGTGGGCCACCTGCCTCCCAGGATGGTTTGAAAAATGGAGTTACATGTAGAATTTTCATAAAAATCAACTAATATTGTTTTATTATAGATTATCCAGTTTATATCAAGTCATTTTAAATATAAAATCATCCCGAAAAATCTTTTATCAATTTATCCAAGGTTTCTTCAAATCTTTCGGTGATTAATTCCCAGTCATTGTTTTTTACAAATTGACGGGCCTTTTTTCCTTCATCCTTAATGATATTCTCATTTCTCATTTTCTGAGCCAGTGGTA
>JAHFBZ010000071.1 GCA_023249725.1 Methanobacteriaceae archaeon | reverse complement strand
ATCTGGGATTTAGAGATATAATATATGATATAAATTAATATGGGATATAATTTAAATATAAAATATAATTGTATTTAGAACCTATAAATCAAAAATAAACATATTTTAATGGTGTTTTAATGGTACAACTTCGTTATGAATCTGGAAATATAATTTCACCAGAAGTGCATCAAATTGGGATATTGGCCCTTGGTTCACATCTGGAAAATCATGGGGCCGCCCTACCTATTGATACTGATGCTAAAATTGCATCATATATGGCACTAGAGGCCTCATTTCAAACAGGTGCCAAGTTTTTAGGTGTTTTATATGCGGCCACTGAATTTCCATATATAAAACACGGCATACACATTTCAGTAGAGGAATTGGTAGAACAACAATTAAAACCTACCCTTAAATCTGCTAAAAAATGTTTACAACTAGAAAAAATAGTTATTGTAAATGGACACGGTGGAAATGTTCCAGTTAAAGATTATTTAAAAGATTTAGAAGAAGAACTGGATCTTAAAATAGTTTTTAATAATAAAATCGTGGAAATTGAAGGGCCTCATGCCGGTTCAGGTGAACTTTCCATGGGAATGATTTTAGGCCTGGTTGATGAGAGAAAACTAAAAGAGCATTGCAATATTAATGAATACGGCGAAGTAGGTATGGTAGGATTTACTGAGGCCCGAGCCAAAGATGAAGGCATTGAAAAAGGTGCTCAGCTATTAGAAAAAGAAGGCATATGTTTAGATCCTGTTTTAGGCCAGAGTTTAATTGATAAGGCCCTGACCAGTATTGAAAAGGACGTTAGAAAATTAATAGGTTCTGATGAAGAAGATTATTATTAATTTAAAGACTAATATTCCATTTAATAGTTTATTTTTTATTTTTTTAAATTAGAATTTTAATTAATTTAATTATTTTCAAATTAATCCAGCTTTATTTTAAATAATTTACTAAATTTAATAGCATATTATTGTTTATAATGAATTAATCCCAAGAATAGCAGCGGGTGATAAAATTGGATACCGATTAAAACCTGCTACTAATCTTGAGTGGGAAATAAATCCCATTAATTAATTTAATTATTAAGCTTATAAATATGACCTAAAAATTGAACAGAATTAGTAAATATTTAATATCATATTATTATTTTTAATATAATTCTAATATATTCTTAAAATATTAAACAAATGAATAAAATAAAGAAATTAAAATTATTATTTATTAAAATAACTATTAATAACCTGAAAATACCCGGATATCCGCAAGTATTTATCCCTTTTCAATGGCCCTAATAATTCTAGCACATTCTTTGGCCTTTTTATGATAATGTAGAGCCCTAGCAATTCTTTTAGTGGCCTCCAGCATCCTAACCAGTGCATCCAACCAGGAAAATATATCTCCCGGATAAGCATGTATCTGGTATTTTTTTAGAAGTTTTTTAGTTATATCTACCGGGTCTTGCTTTTTTAAACGCTGCTTTACAATATAAGATGATAATTCCCGTTGTAAGCAGTAGCAAAACGGCCTATCCTTGCATTTACATGATAAAAAGTCCACCTGAATATTTAAAACAGCTTGTTGAAAATTAGGATCCAGTTTAACTAAGTTTTCTCCAGTGGAAATAATATCCAGCGTAGAATCAGCAAAGAGCCTGGTGGAAAAATTGGCCTTTAATGCCCGGCTTAGTTGTTTATGAAGCCTACTTGATAAATATACGCTCTCAAAAGGTTCCAATGAAAGAGCAATTTGTAAGGGGTCTTTTTTAGATTTTTTCTTTAAATGTTTTTTAATGTATTCAGCTTCTTCTGACTGCAAAAAAGACATGGAAACTGCTTTCCCATAATCGGTAGGTCGTATATTTCCATGATCTTCTTGAACGAATCCATAAGATTCTATGGTACTGAGGCCATTAAGAGCATCCACCGGAATATTCATCCCATTATACATTTTAGAAAGTCCAACATTGGTTGAAACTGATCCCGAACATATATCTGCTAAAATCTGTTCTAATGTATCTTCCTCAGAGTAATTAACATGAACTGGATCTACATCACTTTCCAAAAGCTCTAGGGCCATCAACTCTTCACTCTCATCATCATAACTCAAACCAATCTCTGGTAAAAGATAAACAATCCCTCGGTCGTGATAGGAAGGCCTTCCCGCCCGGCCTAACATCTGAGAAAATTCATTGGGGTTGATCCATTTATTTCCCATGGTCAGAGTTTCAAAAATAACCTGAGATGCTGGAAAATCCACCCCTGCTGCTAGGGCCGCAGTAGTAACCACTGCTGAAAGTTCCTGTTTGATAAATGCCTTTTCTATTCTTTCTTTTTGAGCATAAGAAAGTCCGGCGTGATATGCTGAAGATTTGACCTGGTGCCGAGTAAGATAATCTGCAATAAGATGTGTTTTTCTACGAGAATTTGTGAAAACTATGGTCTGACCATGGAAACCTTTTTCAGACTTATTTTTAAATTCTTGACGAGAAAATCTAGCAATTAAACTCCTTTTTTCCTCTTCACTGCGAGTGAACACCAGATGTCTTTCCAGAGGTACTGGACGTCGATCGTATTCCACCAATTTTAATCCAAATGATCCTGCGATTTCTTGAGGATTCTGAACTGTTGCTGATAGACCAATAAGCTGTAAATCAGGATAAATATTTTTAAGTCGTTTAATAAGACCATTCAATCTAGGGCCACGTTCTTCATCGTCCAGGGTATGAATTTCATCAATAACCACAGTTCCTAAACCATCAAGGAGATGGGCTTTGCCGGACCTTAACATAAAGTCTATACCTTCATAGGTGGCCACTATAATATCTGCCTGTTTAATATCATCATCAGGAAGTTTAATTTCTTCTCTAGCCCGTATTCTACTCATTCCCACTTTAATAGAAGTTTTAAGGCCTAATTTGGAATACCTCTCTTTAAAGTCCCGATACTTCTGATTGGCCAGTGCCACCAGTGGTGTTAAAAAAATGAATTTCTGGCCCTGCATGGCCCGTGGTATGCCTGCAAGCTCGCCAATAAGAGTTTTTCCACTGGCGGTGGCTGATACCACCATTAAACTTTTTCCATCTAAAACCCCATTTTCCACAGCTTTATACTGAACAGGAAGCAGATTTTTGCTTCCATGGGATTTTAGAATTGTTTTAAACTTTTGAGGGATATCCAGCTGGTCAACACTTAATTTAGGAATATCATTATCTTTAGAGGAAGATATTCTATCAAAAAGAGTGAGATTGGAATTTTTAAGAGGATCAAAACTAGGATCAAGAACTTTTAAAACCTGATCAAGATCTCCAGTTTTATCTAAAATTCTTTTAAAGTTTTTAAAAGTCTTTTTATCTATGCCCCGGTAATTTAATTCTCTTTTAATTACTTCTTCCGCACAGAGTCGGCAAATTTTCTGTTCATGATAATTAAAAGATGATTTGGAATTAATAATAGTAATGTGTCCTTCCATGGTGCAGTGGTTGCATATAATGGTTCTTCTGTACTTTATATTAAGTGAATCCAAAAATTCTTCCACTTCAGGATCTCTATCAATTAAAAACACGGCCTGTTTTCTAAAGAGCTTCACTGCCTCAGCAGGAGGTAATAATTCTTCTTTATCCTTTTTTATCACGAATTTATGGATTTTAGGTCCGTTGGGCGTTTTTTTGAATTTAATATAGCCCTGAAATTCTGGTTTCCTTCGGGAATTTAAGGCACCTTTAGGGCTTCCAATAGGAAATACTTCCAAAATTTTCTTCTTTTTTCTTAAAATTATCATTTAAATCGTGATTAGGGATATTTAAATTATATTTTGGTTATTTTATAAATTATATTATTTTAAATAAATCATTGATGAAAAAAGCCATTTTTTAAAAGATAATTAAATCTTTATCTATTTATAAGATTATTTATGTAATTATTAATTAATTTAACTGCCTAAAATCATTAAAAAAAGATATAATAAATAAAAGAAGAAAATTTTTATGGACTTTAAAAAAATTATGGAACTTTTATTAGTTATTCCAGATAATTAATCCAGATTTTCTTCTTCAGCTATTTTTTTATTTAAAAATTCAACGGCCATATCTCGCAGTATAAATTTTTGCACCTTTCCACTGGCTGTTAAAGGTAATTCATCATTGAAAAATACGTGTTTAGGGACTTTATAGCGAGCTATCTTAGAAATGGAATAATCAAGAACATCTTCTTCTTTGATATCAGCATCTTCATCCTTAATAATAAATGCTCCAACTATTTCACCGTATTTTTCATCAGGAATTCCTACTACCTGCACATCCTTTATTCCAGGCATAGTGTAAAGAAATTCTTCGATCTCACGAGGATATATGTTCTCTCCACCCCTGATAATCATATCTTTGATACGTCCCACAATAGTATAATAACCTTCTTCATCCACTGAGGCCAAATCCCCACTGTGCAGCCAGCCATCCTCGTCAATTACTTCTCTGGTCTTTTCAGGCATTTTATAATAACCCTTCATTACATTGTAACCTTTACAACATATCTCACCGGGTTCACCTGGCCCCATGGTTTCACCAGTTTCCGGGTCTACAATTTTAACCTCACATGCCGGTAGTGTCTTACCAACTGTTTCCACTCTTTTTTCCAGTGAATCATTTACACTGGTCTGAGTAAACCCAGGTGATCCTTCGGTTAGTCCATAGACACTGGTTATCTCACTCATATTCATGTCTTTAACCACTTTTTTCATGACCTCTATTGGTGGAGTAGAACCCGCCATGATTCCCGTACGTAAGCTGGAAAGATCAAACATTTCAAACATAGTGTGGCTGTACTCTGCAATAAACATGGTTGGAACCCCATATAATGCTGTGCAGCGCTCTTTTTGAACTGCAGCCAAAACCATTAATGGGTCAAACAATTCCACGATTACAAATGTTCCCGCGTGGGTTAAAATAGCCATGACACCCAGCACTATTCCAAAACAGTGGAAAAGAGGTACAGTTAAACATAATCTATCATTTTCAGTAAATTTTTGTCGCTCACCAATATAATAACCATTATTTAAAATATTTTTATGAGTCAACATAACTCCTTTAGGAAAGCCAGTAGTTCCAGAGGTGTACTGCATGTTAATCACATCTTCACAGGAGAGACCTTTTTTAGCATCTTCCAGAACACTAGCTTCAGTATGTTTTCCTAAAAGCATTATTTCATTGGTATTATACATTCCCCTGTGCTTTTCAGGACCAATATAAATTACACTCTTGAGATGAGGGAATTCTTCACTATCCAAGTTACTTCTAGCATGATTTTTTAATTCAGGTACTAATTCATAAACTGTTTTTACATAATCAACATCCCTAAAACCATCAATGATTGCTAAAGCTTTCATATCAGATTGTTTCAATACATAGTCCAGTTCATGGCTTTTATAGGCAGTATTAACTGTTACCAGAACTACACCTATTTTAGCCGTAGCAAACATGAATGTTAACCAGTCCGGTACATTATTGGCCCATATTCCTACATGGTCACCTTTAGTAATTCCAATGGATAATAGGCCCTTGGTCAGCATGTCCACTCTATTATTAAATTCACTGTATGTGAATCTCAGATCACGGTCTGGATAAACCATGAATTCATTATCAGGATATTTATTAACCTGTTTTTCAAAAAATTCTCCTATGGTGTCTTCTGTAAAGACCATAAAATCACCATTATCTTTCAAATTTGTTTAATTTATCTAATTTATCTAATTTATCTAATTTATCTAATTTATCTAATTTATCTAATTTATCTAATTTATCTAATTTTTTAACTAGATATTCTTATTTTTTACCAATATCTTCTTCTTTTACAAAATTAGCTTCTAATTCAGCCTTTATTTTATCAGGAATAACTAAAGGAACCTGATCGATGAAATCATAGTGAACCAGAACAGCTTTACCTTTTGCTTTTAGTTCATCATCCTGCCAGGCCTCATGTCCAATAGTAAATGACGAATTACCAATATGAGTAATGTAACTTCGAATTTCCACATCTCCGCCATAGTACATCTGACCTATGAAGTCGAATTCAGTTCTTACTAAAATTAATTTCCATTTTTCGTAACTCAAATCCAGATCCGGAGTAAACATTCTGAATATAGGATTTCTTCCTTTTTCAAACCATATTGCTAAAACAGTATTATTAACATGCTTCAATCCATCTATATCCCCGAATCGAGGTATAACATTTATTTTAAACATTCAATATTCCTCATTAAGTAAATTTGATTATTAATTTCAATTAATAAAAAGAGTTAATATGTTGTTGAGTACTTTTTTGTTGATTAGTTGTTGGTAGTTTTTTAGTCCAATGATAATTATTAAAATGGAGCATAAATTACTGCCAAAATCTTGGCCGGTTTTTCCCCATAGGCATGGAGATGGTGAGGAACTACTGAATCATAATAAATGGTATCTCCTTTAGATACCGTATATTTTTCACTTCCATAAACGATCTCAATTTCGCCTTCAATAACATAGATGAATTCTTCCCCTTCATGAGATTCCAGCTTGAATTCAGCATCGTCATGGATATCAACATCAATTAAAAAAGGTTCCATATGACGATCACATTTGCCAGATGCCAGTGAATAAAATTCCATGGCGCTTTCTTTGGTTTGATCTTTTTGGCCAGAGAAATAAATTACTTTTTCTGTTTGCCCTTGTTCAACAATGACAGGGCCTCTTTGTTGGACATCATCCATAAATGTACCAATTCTCACATCAAGAGCCTTTGCAATCTTAATTAAAGGTGTTAGGGAGGGAACTACATCCCCATTTTCAATATGTTCTAATAGTTCTACACTGTTTTCACTTGCATTGGCCAGTTGCAGCTGGCTCATTTCTCTGTTTTCTCTTAGTTGGCGAATTTTTGCCCCAATTAAGTTCTTATCCGACACATGATCACCTTTAATTATTTTCTATTTTTAAAATGATTTTAATTATTGTTAATTCCATACCTTGTTTGTGTATGGTACCTTATAAATTAAATCATTAAGACCCATATTCTTAGTTCAAAACATGTTCAAACATGATATAACCTAAAATAAACTTTTTAATTATAATTTTAATTTTTATTATTATACTAATATTGTCTTAATAATATACTCTAAATAAAAAAAATCTAAATAAATAGTTTTATAATACTGAAATATAATCTAAAAAAATTAATTAACGTATCAGTTAGAATTATTAATCCTTTTAAGTGTACTATTATTTGTATTTGTATTGTTATGTATCGTTGTATTAGTATTGTTAGTGATATTCTTAATTAATTGTTGTTTTAACCATACTGGTTCAAAATTAGGGTCACCAATAGTACTTATTTGTTGCTGGTCTGCTGCAAGGACTGATGGAACTTCCAGAGAAATTGTATCTGATGTCAAAAGACTTACTGAAGAACCAAAACCATAAGCAATGAAACAAACCATTAAAACTGCAAATAGCTTACCGCGTTTTTTTGAATTCAATTTATCCCTCTATTGATTTAATTTAACAAAAGCTTGAGAATATTTAAATTTCTTAAATTAGGTTAGTATTAAAATTTATAATATTTAATTATTATATTCTGTATATAATTAATTATTCTGTTTATTATTCTGTTTTATATATTAATCATTATTATTTCAGAAATATTTAAATTTAACGTTCATTTTTCATTTAAAATAACAATATATATTTTTTCTTGAATTAAAGAATTAATTCTAACTTTTTTAATTAAACAATTAATAACCGAATTATAAAATAGCTTTCCATGAAAATTATTATTTTTTTTATAATCTTTATTGTCCGTAAGTATTATATAGTAGCTAAATTAAATTTTTATCGGAAATAGGTTTCCTATATCCTACTAAGATGAAAATAAGAACATATAATTAAAACAAAAGTATGTTTCTGTTTTCCATCTGATAAGATAGAATATTTTAATAAAAATTGAATTAAAAATAATTGTATTGATCTATTATTTAGAAAATTGGGCTTATGGGCTAGTTAATATTTTATAGTCCAAAATTTTGATATAGGTTTAGGAGGAAAAAAATGACAGCTGTATTTAGTTCAGGGGACACAGCGTGGATGCTTATTGCCACAGCCCTTGTTATATTGATGATAATACCCGGACTGGCAATGTTCTACTCCGGATTAATAAGAAGACAGAATGTTTTAAACACCATGCTTTTATCGTTTGTAACTTTTGCCATAGTAAGTATATTATGGTTCATATTTGGTTATGATCTTGTATTTGGTAATGATATATCGGGATTGATAGGTACTATCCAGAATCCATTCTTTAATGGGGTTTTAGAGTCTCAAACACTGGCTCGTCTGGCACCAACCATACCCACAGGACTATTTGCTATTTTCCAGATGACATTTGCCGCCATAACCGTGGCTCTGATTTCTGGTGCAATCGTCGAGAGAATGAAATTTTCTGCATGGTTGGCCTTTGTACCCATCTGGTTGATTCTGGTTTATGTTCCTATCGAACACTGGATGTGGGGTGGAGGATTTTTGGCCCAACTGGGTGCACTTGACTTTGCAGGAGGTATAGTAGTTCACTTAAGCAGTGGTGTTGCTGCTCTGGCACTGGTATTACTTTTAGGAGTCAGAAAAGACATGAGATTACTGCCCCACCACCTGGGATACACCGTTATTGGTGCTGGTTTATTGTGGTTTGGATGGTTTGGATTCAATGCAGGATCTGCATTAGGGGCCAACCATGTGGCAGTTTCTGCTATGATAGTTACCAATATATCCGCTGCCGTGGGATTATTAACCTGGATGTTAATGGATAAAATAAACACAGGTAAACCAACTCTTTTAGGAGCATTATCTGGTGCTGTTGCTGGTTTAGCCTCAATCACGCCTGCTGCAGGTTATGTAAATGTCACAGCGGCCATTTGTATCGGTTTTGTGGCCTCAATAATTTCATACTATGCTGTATCTCATATTAAACCACGTCTTGGATACGACGATGCACTGGATGTATTTGGAATACACGGTGTGTGCGGAATAGTAGGTTCCTTGGCTGTGGGAGTTTTCGCATTACCCGCCATCAACAGTGTTTTGACCAGCGGTGGCTTAATAACTGGTAATTTAAGCTTATTATATTCTCAAGCAATTGCCATAGTCATTGTAGGTGCTTATGCATTTATAATGACCTGGATTATTGGAAAAGTTCTGGACAAAGTTATTGGTTTAAGAGTTGCTCCTCAAGATGAGGTAAATGGACTTGATGTTAATCTGCATGAGGAATCCGGTTACAGATTATCCTAGATATTTATAAATGCACTCAAGACAATTGAAAAATAATAATCTATTTAAATTAGATTTTTAATAATATAAATCAATTATATTCAATTTTATGAGTAATTAGGACAAAAATCAGCTAATAAGGTGATAAAATGAAAAGGATAATCGCAATAATTCGTCCAGATAAATTTGAAACTGTTAAAAACTCATTGGAAGAGTTAGGCATTAATGGTATGACTGTAGAAGATGTTAAAGGTCGTGGGCGACAGTTAGGAATAACAGAAAGTTATAGGGGTAAAGATTACACCGTAGATCTCCTGCCTAAAGTCAGGTTAGAAATCATTGTAAAAGCTATTGATGTAGATAAAGTAGTGGATGATATTGTAGATAAGGCTAAGACTGGAGATATAGGTGATGGAAAAATCTTTATTTCACCTATAGAAGAAGTAATACGAATCAGAACCGGTGAAAAAGGTGAAGGAGCTATTTAATAGTTTATTCTAATTTATTTTTTGTTTATTTTGAATAATATTTTTAAATCGATTTTTATAATAAATATAATTCTAAACATTTTCCCATTTTTTTTAAATAAATTAATTATAGTAAAGATAATTTGTTAAATAATATTAAAATACCATATTTAATCATGTTTTTTCATTTAAAATGATTAATTTTTCATTATTGGAGTAATTTTTCTTATATAAAGTAACATATTTTCTATTTTTTCTGAACAAAAAAGGCCCAGATTCGAAACATTTATATACTAATATTCACTACTTCTAATATGTCGGAAGATGGCTTCCGATTTCCGAAAGGATCATATAGTCCCATATACCATCAGTGGTATAAAGACCCTGATCCCGGAAATAATCTCATTGGGTATTAATTCAATTAAAATAAGTCCTATAAACTAGATAATATGAATAAATAATAGAAATAAATATTCCGATTCTAATTTATAGCAAAATTAAATAAAATTCGATTATTAAAATTTGCATTTTAGTTGCAAATTTTTTAATAAAAAAATGGAGGAAATGTTATGGATCCTGTTCTTAACTCTGGTGATACAGCGTGGATGCTTATATCCACAGCCCTGGTAATGCTCATGACCATCCCTGGTGTGGCGTTATTCTACGGCGGGCTAACTAAAAAAGAAAATGTATTAAATACAATGTTTTTATCTCTCATCGCATTTGCCATAACAAGTATAATCTGGGTACTCTATGGGTACCAGTTTGCATTTGGTGCAGATACTTTGATGGGATTAATTGGAAATCCGACTAATATAATGATGAATGGAATTGGTGTAGACCAACTGGCAACACTAGCACCAACCATACCTGAATTTGTTTACATTGCCTTCCAGATGACCTTTGCTGCCATAACCGTGGCCCTGATTTCTGGAGCAGTAGTAGATCGAATGAAATTCTCTTCCTGGATGGTATTTATTGTGGCCTGGGTCTCCCTGGTATACGTCCCTATTGCCCACATGGTATGGGGTGGAGGAATTTTATTCAACTTAGGTGCTCTTGACTTTGCAGGTGGTACAGTTGTACACATAAACTCCGGTATAGCTGCCTTAGCCCTGGTTTTACTGCTGGGTAAAAGAAAAGATACCAGATTACTACCTCATAACCTGGGATACTCTGTAATAGGAGCTGCCCTTCTATGGTTTGGTTGGTTTGGATTCAATGCTGGATCTGCCCTTACTGCTGGCGGATTAGCTGGATCTGCATTCCTGGCAACCAACACTGCTGCTGCTGCTGGTATGATATCTTGGGTAATTATTGACTACTTTAAAACAGGAAAACCAACCATGCTAGGTGCAATATCTGGTGCCATTGCTGGTTTAGTAGCAATTACTCCTGCAGCCGGATTTGTAACCATACAAGCTGCCATTATAATAGGTTTTGTCACATCATTTATCTCCTACGCTGCAATATCCTACCTAAAACCGAAATTAGGATACGACGATGCACTGGATGTATTTGGAATACACGGAATTTCTGGTCTCTGGGGATCAATAGCTGTGGGTCTTTTCGCAGCACCGTTTATAAACTCTCTGGGAACTGGATTATTCTATGGAAATCCTGAACAACTTTGGATCCAACTAATAGCAGTTGTCGTAGTAATTATTTACTCATTTGTAGTAACTCTAATCATCGGATTAGTCATTAAATACACAATGGGGCTACGAGTAGAAGAAAAAGAAGAAATTGAAGGCCTGGACACTAATCTCCACGAGGAGTCAGGTTACAGAATCTAATAAGGGGAAATGAAAATGAAAGAGATAGTAGCAATTATCCGCCCAGAAAAACTGGAAGATGTTAAAAAAGCCCTGGAAGAAATCGGTTGCAATGGTGTGACTGTGGTCGAAGTCAAAGGACGAGGCAGGCAGTTAGGCATAACCGAAAGCTATCGGGGGAGCGACTACCGAATTGATCTTTTACCAAAAACCAGATTAGAGATTATAATTAACGATGAAGATGTAGAAAAAATTACAGATGCCATTGTTAAAACTGCTCAAACTGGAGACATTGGAGATGGAAAAATATTCATATCCACTGTAGAAGAAGTTATTCGGATTCGTACCGGAGAAAGCGGCGAAAAAGCTGTTTAATTAGAAATAAGGTCTTTAGACCTTATTCATTTTATTTTTTTAAAATTGTTTATAAAAAACTTAAAGTAAATTAAAAAGATTGGGGAATCTATTTTTAAATATATTATACTAAATCTGTTTTAAAATTTGAGTAATTTTACCTATTAGTTTCATTCATTTATTCTAAAATAATAAAACATTTATATTTATTCTCTAAATCTGAATTAAAGTATTTTAATGGATTATTTTTG
>JAHFBZ010000129.1 GCA_023249725.1 Methanobacteriaceae archaeon | reverse complement strand
AAGGAACAGATATTAAAGAAGGAGAATTACTTCTATCTTATGGTACGTTCATTAGCTCCGACAAAATGGGAGTTTTAAGTGCTATGGGATTGAATAAAATCTTGGTTCAGGAAAAAATCAAGGTGGCCATAATTTCTACGGGTAAAGAACTGGTTAATTCTGGCCAGGATTTGAAATATGGTCAGATATTTGATGTAAATTCTTATTCTTTACAAAGTGCCGTGCTTTCTTGTGGTGCAGAGCCATTATGGTTAGGTGTTGTTCCAGATAATTATGATGGATTAGCAGATTCCATTAAGAATGCTCTAAAAGAATGTAATATAATTTTAACTTCCGGCAGCACTTCGGCAGGCACTGGAGATGTTTTAAAGCAAGTCATTGAGGATATGGGTGAAGTTTTGGTGCATGGTATTTCAGTTAAACCAGGTAAACCAACAATTATTGGAAAAATTGATGAAAAAATTATAATTGGCCTTCCAGGATATCCAGTAGCTGCTTTAATGATATTTCAAATATTTTTAGCTTCACATATTCGCCAGTGGGGTGGTTTAAAATCAGATGATTCTATTAAAACAGTTAATTTTCCTCTTGAAGGAAGATTTTACTCTTCTAGAGGTAGATTACACTATGCCCTTGTAAAAATAATTGATGGTAAAGTTCATCCTATTTTAAAAGATTCTGGTGCTATTACTGCTCTGGCTGAGGCCCAGGGTTATATTAAAATCCCAAAAAATGTGGAAATTCTAACTGAGGGAAGTGAAGTGGAAGTTGTGCTCTTTGACAGGTCCTAGATATTATTTACTTTTTTAAATTTTACTTAAATTTTGTTTTTTTAAAGCTTATTTTCTATTTTTATTTATTAAATAAGAAAAAAAGATTCTCAGCAATGTTTTTTTTTAAATTGCTTAATTAAAATTATTATCTATTAAAAAAATAAAAAGAATTATTTTGTGAGAAATTGAATTTGATCAAGATGAAAATAAGAAAAAAATAAAATAAAAATTATTTATTTAATTATCTCTTCAAGCTTTTTTTGAAGTTCTTCTATAGTATTAACTACTGAATTTTCATTTAATTCTTTTATTTCAGGCCTATTTATCAATATTAATTCCAAACCAATCTCCAGAGCAGCATCTATTTTACTGGGAACTCCTCCAGTTTCTCCACTTTCTTTGGTAATGACAACTCCCACATCATATTCCCTCATCAACGCCTGATTGAATTCTTTAGAGAAAGTGCCTTGCATGGCCACAATATTTTTTCCAGAAATCCCTATTTCCTCACAAATACCAACGGAAGTAGTATTGGGTAAAACCCTCACTATTAATTGGTTTAAGGGAACACTTTTTAGAATTGATTTTATGGTAGAAACACCGGCCAGATGCAAAACTTTCTTTTCATTATTTTTTATAATGTTTTTGGCAAATTGGCCTGCTTCATCATATGAATTGACAATGTGGATTCCTTCAACATTAGAATAATTAATTGAAGGTCTTTCAAAGCGAATATATTTAATTGAAGCCTTTTTTGATGCATTGATGGCATTGGTGCTAGCCTGGGTTGCAAAGGGGTGGGTAGCATCTATTAAAATTTTCACATCTTTTTTTTGAATTAAATTTACCAGTTCATCTTTATCAAGTGGTCGAGATATGGCATCATAAGCCCCTGCTTTTTTAGCTAGAATGGCTCCGTAACGGGTAGTGGTGGTGGACAAAATATTAAAATGCGTTTCTTTATTAGAATTGCCTTTGAAAGAACTTTCATTGTTTTTAGAAAGCATTTCAATAATTTTAATAGCATCTTTTGTTCCGGCCATCACCAGAAGATTCATCTAATCGAACCTCGCTATGATTTTTTCACTAATCAATATGACACTGGCCACCAGAACTATTAATATCCAGTCAAGTCCAGATATGGCGGTTGTTTTGAATATTCCTTGTAAAAATGGTATATAAATTACCATTACTTGCAATAAGAATGATGCTGCCACTGCAATTAATAGGGAACGATTGGAAAATCCAGTTTTGGATTTGCAGTTAAATACATTGAATATCTGGAACATTACAAATACGGTAAATGCTATGGTTGTAGCTCTAATTGTACTTACCCCAATAGAAAGTTCGTAAATGTAAAGGGCTAAAGTTCCGATGGCCATAACTATTCCCGCAAAAAAGATTCTTAGTAGTGTTTTACGAGGTAGAATATTTTCTTTTTCAGGTTTTCTGAGCATAATTCCCTTTTCAGCAGGTTCAACCCCTAATGATTGGGCCGGAGGCCCATCCATTATAATATTGATCCATAAGATTTGTATGGGATTAAATGGAATTGGTAGACTCATTATAGAAGCCGAAACAATGGTTAAAATGGCCCCTACATTGGTGGAAAGTTGGAATTTGACAAAACGACGTATATTGTCAAATATGGTTCTTCCTTCTTCTATGGCATGTACGATGGTGGCAAAGTTATCGTCCTGCAATATCATGTCTGAGGATTCTTTAGCCACATCTGTTCCAGAAATTCCCATAGAAACACCAATAGATGCTTTTTTAAGTGCTGGAGCGTCATTCACTCCATCACCAGTCATGGAAACTACGTTGTCTTTGTTTTGAAGAGCTTCTACAATACGCACTTTTTGTTCAGGGAAAACTCGAGCATATACTTCTACATCTTCCACAATTTCTGCAAATTCATCCTCAGAAAGTTTTTCCAGATCGTTTCCAGTTAGAACTTTCCCATCTTTTAAAACTCCTATTTCTTTGGCGATGGCTGCAGCAGTATCTCTATGGTCTCCAGTGATCATTACCACTTTAATACCTGCTTTTTTACAAGTGGCCACAGCTTCAGCTGCTTCTTTTCGTGGAGGATCCATCATACCTACCAGTCCCACTAAGATGAGATTACTTTCCAGAGTTTCTTTGTCTTCTAAATCTTCATCCTGTGCCACCTTCCGGTAAGCCAGCCCTAGAACCCGTAGGGCTTCTCCAGTCATTTCTTTAAGACTGTTCATGAAGTTTTCTTTATCTGCTTCAGTTAATTCCCGGATCACTCCATCCTCTTCGATGTATTTACACATACTTAAAACTATTTCTGGAGCTCCTTTGGTGTAAAGATAAATTTCTCCACCTTTTTTATTTAAGGTAGTCATTCTTTTACGGGTACTGTCCAGGGGTATTTCCATTATTCGAGGATAAGTTTTTTCCAGTTCTTCTCGTGAATAATCTTCCTCTTCAGCATATACTAACAAAGAACCATCAGTTGGGTCTCCAATAACTTTCCCATTGGATAAGCTGGCATTATTACACAACGAACATATTTCCAATGCCCTTTC
>JAHFBZ010000128.1 GCA_023249725.1 Methanobacteriaceae archaeon | reverse complement strand
CAGGTAAATACAATGGTTCTTATGTAAATGATTATTACAATCCCGGGCCTCGTGGTCTGGCCATTGATTCCAAAAATAATCTATGGGCGGGAACTTATGGAACTATGAAATATTACTATGTGAATGGTTCAGATGGTCAGATATTAAAGACAATTGATGTTTCATCTGTGGGTCACAATCCTTATGGTGCAGTAATAGATCAAAATGGGATTCTCTGGTCTTCAGGAAATACAGGTAATAATGTTTTGAGGTTAGATACTTCCAATGGTAATTTCACCCGAATTAATCTCCCCCATAAATCATATGGTCTGGCTTTGGATCGTAACAATCATTTATTTGTCTCAGGAGTGGATCACTATCGCATAACTTGTATAAATGTTTTAAATGGAACTATTTTATGGACAAAATCTGCCTCCTATGCTCAGGGCATAACTGTTTCAGATGACGGTGATATCTGGACAGCAGACAATGTTCAGGGAACGGTTACCCGTTACTCTAATAATGGTATTTTTAAGGCAACTATTATTGTGGGAAATACTCCCAGTGGAGTTTCTGTGGACAATATGGGTAAAATCTGGGCCGTGGATACTAATGATGAATATATTCACCGTATAAATCCATCTAATAATCAAACTGATGGTGATGGAAATATTGTTAATG
Source organism: Methanobacteriaceae archaeon (assembly GCA_023249725.1). Taxonomy (GTDB): domain Archaea; phylum Methanobacteriota; class Methanobacteria; order Methanobacteriales; family Methanobacteriaceae; genus UBA349. Next base: position 2,703 of record JAHFBZ010000128.1, on the reverse strand, counting down.
GGGTGGAATTCTCCAAGAGAATAGTGGGGGGAACCCATTATGGATACAGTGACATGACGGGAGCCCTATCCAATACCATCACCACTAATCATGGATCCTGGACTGTAGTTCAGGATTCTGGTATAAATAATGCCTTATGGGGGGTGGTCACTTGGAATGCTTATGTTCCTAATGGCACCAGTGTGAATGTACGGGTTAGAAGTTCTAATGATAAAATTACTTGGTCTAGTTGGGAAGATGTTTTAAATGGTGAATATTTAAAATCAACACCTAATGGTCGATATTTAGAGGTGGAAACAACTCTGGAGAGATTTAAGGGTAGTGTTTCTCCTGTACTTTATGATCTAAGTGTTCGGGTCTTAAAATCAGATATTAATATTATAAATGGTATAAATAATTCAGTTCCTAAATTAGGGGACACTATTAAACTGGTTACAGTGCTTACTAATAATGGCCCGGATTCTGCCCATAACATAACGGTGGTTTTGAATATTCCTCCGGGCTTTAAATCATTAATTCCAAGTATAGGGGTTCTTAATGGTACTTTGTGGACTATTAATACTTTAATTCCGGGCGAAATTGCCCTACTGGAGATTGTAGGTAACATAACTCAGAATCTAACCAGTAAAAATATTACTTACTCTGCTAATGAAACTCATAGTGAATACGACTCTAAGACTAATCCACCAGCTACTATTAAATTCTATGTTCCATTTTCAGATATTAAACTGGATTATTCCCTTAAAAATGGTAAGCCTACTTTGACTGTGAGGAATATTGGGCCAGATGGTGCTTTCAATATTAATGTGAAAACTTCTATACCTTCGGGTTATACTCCTAAAACCTTGGGTGGTACTTATAAAGGAGGCACCTGGACTATAACTTCTATTCCATCTAATGGGACAGTTACCATGACTTTGGTTCCATTAGCAGGTAATAAAACTCCTAACACTTCTAATCCTTCCAGTCCAGGGCATCATGGTCCAATTAATAATCCTCATGAAGTGAATAATCAAAATTCTACTCAGGTAAATGCAAGTTCTTCTTCTCAAACTAGAAAAGGTTCTTCAGTTCCTATGCAGCAGACTGGAGTCCCTATTAATTTTTCTGCCATTGCTATTCTTTTCTTGTTCTTTGCAGCCTATCTAAATAAAAATAACAATGAAATCAGGCCTAATAAATGGTTGATATTGTTTATTGTTTTGTTCTTGGCCTTGCTCTGCATGGGAAATGTAGGGGCGGCGGATACTAATTATACTAGTGATGAGGACTTCCAAAAGGGTACCTTTAATAATGTTAATGGGTCTGATGGTTCCTTAAACTTGGCCAATTCATCTAATGCTGCTCGTAACTATATCTGGATACCTAATAGTAATGAAGGAACTATATCTAAAGTTAATGTGAAGACTGGCCAGGAAGTGGCTCGTTATAAAACTAATCCTGCATCTAATGCAGAACCAGTGCGTATTGCAGTGGATAGTCAGGGCAATTGCTGGGCGGCCAACAGGGTAACAGGTTCTTTAATTAAAATTGGCTTGTATGAAAATGGGATTTATAATGATCGAAATCACGACAGCATTATTCAAACCTGTCATGATGTGGATAAAAATGGTATTATAACTCCTGATGAGGTTTTAAGCTGGGGATCTGATGAATGTGTAACATTGGAGACAATTATAATTCCGGGTAAAGAAGGAGTATTTCATCCAGGATCATACAGCATGGTTTATGCTGCTTATGGTACTGGTTTAACATCTCTGGTACTGGATAGTAAAGACAATGTTTGGTTGGGTATTGGTGAGAATCAAACTTTAATGTATATTAATGGTTCCAGTGGGGAGATTTTGAATAGTTACAATGTTACTGCCTATGGTCACAGCCCTAATTTTTCAGTTATAGATAAAAATGGCATATTATGGTCTGGAGGAAGTAATTTACTGCGTTTGGATCCAAGCACGGGTTCCATTAGTGTAACCAATATAGGTTACAATATTTTTGATATGGCCTATGATGGTGATGATCATATATTTTCTTATGGTCGTCCAAATGGTTGGTATCCTAATACTCGGTTTTCGAGGATAGATGTTGTTAATAGTCTTGTTGATTGGACAAAGGTATTGCCAGGTTATATGAATACTGGTTCGATTGCTGTGGATAATAATGGTAATATGTGGCTATCAGAGTATTATGTGGGATGGGCTACAAAGAACATAGCTTTCAGTGTTTATTCTCATGATGGTGTTTTTAAATCTAGTGTAATATCTGGTCCGTCTCCTTTTGGTTTGTGTTTTGATAGTTATGGTAAGTTATGGATTATGGATTTGGATGGGGAATATATTCACAGGTTTGATACTAGTATAAATGGTATTGATCTTTCTAAAAGATTGGTATCTACTAATCACAATGCCTTAGGTTATTTCAGTGTTAAATCACCAGATAAGTATGAAACTGGGGCCTGGAGCGTGGTTCATGATTATGGTATCATTACTGGTTGGGATAATATTTCCTGGAACAGTTTTGAACCAGTGGGAACTAAGGTTTCGGTTCATGTGAGAAGTTCTAATGATCAAATTAACTGGTCCAATTGGGAAGATGCCGTTAATGGCCTATCACTAAAAATGACACCTCCTGGCCAGTATTTGCAAGTAGAAGTTAATTTAGAACGTTTTAATAATACCGAGTCACCAGTGGTTTATGATATCC
>JAHFBZ010000070.1 GCA_023249725.1 Methanobacteriaceae archaeon | reverse complement strand
CATTAATTTTATTCCTGAATCAGAAATTGGTTTAGTTTCAATGTAATTGGTTTTTTCAGCATTTTCAACTAATTCTAATCCTTTTTCATTACGGATAATAACTGTAGACCAGCCTTCAGGAGATCCTACAGAACCGACCGATAGATCAGATTGCTCTGAAGTGAAATCCATACATACCTGACAGCTTTTTCGAATACAAGTTTTAGCTTCATCTAAAGATATTTTGAATACCTGATCTTCCGTGAGATATAACCATAAATAGCCCTTTTCAATACGACACTGGTTCACATCCTTTAAATCAATATCGTGCTTTTTCAAAAGTTCCTTTAAATAACTATAGGAAAAGTTTTCCATACAGAAAAGGCCTATTTTCAAATCTACTGGTAAATCTCCCAAATGACCAGAATAATCATCCATAATAGAAGCGGCCATTATTTGGCAGGGGGTTCCTGTCATAGCAATTTTCTCCACACAAGTGCCCGCTTGTGTTTCAGCTTGATTTTTAACAGAGTTATTATTCATTATCCTTCCTCCGAATCCTGACCATAGAACGGTCTTTTGCTTCTTGGGACTATTTTACGGAAGTTATCATATTTTGAATCATCTAATTCAAAACCATAAGAAGGTAAAAGTTCCTTCAATTCCTTTTTATCTTCCTCGTCTATTTCTTCTATTTTAGCATTTTTTCCCAGGCTCTTAATTTTACCTAGAACGTAAATAGCTCCCCTTATGATAGATTCTCCTGCATCTTCAGCTAAATCACCTAGGATGATAATTCTACCGCCCATCATGAAAATACCAGTCATAAATCCAGAATTTCCACCGATAATTACGGTTCCATTCTTCATTATTTCTCCAGTACGAGATCCAACATCTCTTCGGACCACAACAGTTCCACCATATATTCCCTGACCTACACCATCTCCAGCAGACCCTTCAACAATAACTTCGCCCTCAGTCATGTTATCTGCCGGAAACCATCCAGCATTACCATTTATTTTTATACGAGCGTTGTGAGCCATAGTTCCTACAAAGTATCCTGCCGAACCTTCAATGACCAGTTCCACATCATTTGTAAGGCCAGCCGCAAGGTAATGCTTGGCATCAGGATTTTTCAAGATAATTCGATCATATTCCTGACTCATATCCCGTATAGCACGGTTTATTTCCCTGGGAGTTTTTGATTGAGCGTCAATTTCTATTTCCCTCATTAAATCACCTTCATATATAATCATGCGAATAATATCAAATTTAAATTATTAAATTTCGTAAACCCTAACTTCTCCAGGGGAAATCTGTTCCACATTCTGAGTATCCATTACTTCTCTCAGGGAAACTTCTTCTGATGCGATGGCAAATACATCGTCATTTTCAGACATTACACCAGGACGAAGTCCCAGTTGATCTTTGGCAATTCCTACACCATTAGGAGTCCCTATAATGTAAGAAAAAGGCCCATCCATGTCTTTAACAGATTGTTCCAGAGCTTCTTCTAAAGAATATCCATTTTCCAATTTATCGGCCACATAATGCACAATACATTCCGTATCATTATTAGTTTCAAATATGTGTCCTTTACGTTCCAGAGGGTCCCTTATTTTCCAGTAATTAGTTATCTGGCCATTGTGGACTACAGTTATATCGGGTATGATGTAGGTCTGGAAAGGGTGAGCGTGATATCTATCTACCAAACTTTCTGTAGAGAATCGGGTGTGGCCAATAGCATGGGTTCCCATTTTTGACCAGGTATCATATCTATCCGCAATTTCTAAGACAGAACCTACATCTTTAATCATTTCAAATGAGTGGCTACCATTTAGTACCATGACATCTTCCAGTTTGTCAATATCCATAATCAGGGGTTTTAACTGGGAAAATTCATTCAGAGAAATTTTACATCGATAGATGCTGAAGTTTTCCACAGAAGGAATTAATTCTTCAGATTTTATAGGACTAACAAATTCCACTATTTCTTTAACAGATTCAATTAGTCCTGGTCTTTCTTTAACTTCAATATTGAGTAAATACTCGTTATCTTCAAGGCCTAATCCACCATATAGAGAAAAACCTGCGGAATCAGGACCTCTGTGTTGTAGAGCATTTAGCATTTTTGTCATGTCGCTTCCCACGGGGTGAAGCTTTTTATCTTTATAAACTACACCTGCAATTCCACACACTATAATACCTCCTTTATAAAGTATTCATGTAATCTAGTATCTTCAGTAAGTTCTGGATGAAATGCTAGGGCCATATTTTTCCCCTGCTTCACCCCAATAATTATATCATCAATTTTAGAAATTATCTGAACATCTTCCCCTACTTTTTCTATGGCCGGGGCTCTGATGAAAACACCAGTATATTTTCCACCTAATATATCTATTTCTTGCTCAAAAGAATCTTTTTGACGGCCAAAAGCATTTCTTTTAACTTTCATATCCATTAACTCTAACAAAGGTTGTTCATAATCCGTTTCTTTGGCCAATAACACCATTCCAGCACAAGTTCCAAATATTGGAATCTTATTTTGAAGTATAATATCTTTTATTCTGTTTTCCACCATCAATTTACCAATGACCGTGCTTTCTCCACCAGATATTATTATTCCATTACATTGAGATGCATCTTCAGCCGTTCTCACATTCAGTAACTGGTATTCAACTTTCAGATTTTCCAGAGCTTTCTTAGAAATCTGAAAATGCTCTGAAGCATCTCCCTGCAAATTTAAGATTCCAATTCGTATCATTTTTGCTCCTTTGTTAATTTTACTGGGATTTTTTTAAGATTATGGATGAGCTTTGCCTATTAGGAATAGAGATAAGCAGTAATTATAAAAAATTATAATCTAATTTAATCACATATTATTTAAATAATAATATATAAACCTACCGGAAAATCATTGCCGACGGGAGTTATTTTCTGAATTTTGATTTATATATTTCAGTATTAATATACAATGTTCAGAAATATATTAGTTAAATATAGTATAACTGAACGATGATATAAATATTTGCTTCGATTTTTAAATTATTTAGTAAACAAAATAAGTATAAAGTATCATATTTCTAAAGTAATTATACTTAAATTATCATATAACTAAACTAAAAATCAAAAAATAATAAATTTTTTTAAACATTATTCAAATTATATAAAATTATCAAAAAATTAAGGTAATATTCAATCATTTATTAATAAAATATTATATCCTGCATTATGCTCCTATTGATCAAGAAAAAGTATATTAATATCAAATATACATTAAATAAAAAAAAATAAACAATTAAATGTCTGTCGCTTTAAAAACATTGTCAGTCAAAGATTTAACCACATCAGCAGCTTTAAGAAAAGCTTTAATTTCATAATCGCTCATTTTTATAGGAATGATCTCTTCAATACCCTCCGTACCAACTTTAGCAGGTACTCCCAGACATACACCTTTAACACCCTCAATTTCACCATCAAGATATGCACTTACTGTTAAAATTCTTTTTTGATCATTTAAGATAGTAGTTACAATATTAGAAATTGCATAAGCTGGGCCAAATTCAGTTGCTCCTTTTCTAATAATTACTTCTTCCCCTGCGCTTTTAACTTTCTCTATAATGTTCCCCATATCAAAATCATGATAATTAGAGAAATATTTGAGTAAAATACCACCAATAGATGTTGAACTTAAAAGAAGAACCATATTTGCCCCATGTTCTCCAATAACCCTGGATCTTACTTCACTAACATTTATATTGAAGTGGCGAGCAATGAAAGTTTTAAGACGCAAAGAGTCCAGGTGATTACCCAAACCAATAACACGGTTTTTATCCATTCCAGAAGCCTTTAAAGCCACATGAGTCATTACATCTACAGGATTACTCACTACAAGCAATATAGAATCGGGAGCATATTTAGCAACTGCTTTCGCATATTTAGCAACAATTTTAGCATTGGGAATAGCCAAATCCATCCTTGACATGCCTTCTTTTCGAGCAATACCTGATGTCAAAACAATAATATTAGAACCAGTCAAATCTTCCAGATTACTAGTTGATTTAATATCAACATGAACATCTTTTGCTGCTAAAGCATCATACATGTCCATAGCTTCCCCTTTAATCTTATCTAAACTTTCTTCTCTAGAAACAAGGACCAACTCTCTAAGTGAATATTCCTCTGCCAAACAAAAGGCAGCAGAACTTCCAACCTTTCCTGAAGCTCCAATTACACTTACTTTCAAATAAACACCTGTTTAAGTTAATTACTTTATTATCTATTATTTTTTATTATCTTTAACAAATTGAGATGAGCTAGATATTAATGATGCTCAATGAATAATAGAAATTTATATATTAATCTTAATTTTCATTTAACCCTGAAAATTGAGTACTTTAAATAAATTAAAAATTCAGAAAGCCATTAAGGCCCAGAAATTTAATATAATAAATTAAAATGATAACCCAAATTAATTATCATCTTTATTCAAATAATTAGAAGCGACTTTTTTAGTATATGTTCCTTCGCCCTTGGCAACTTCTTTTAAGGCACTTTCGGCTTTTTCACCACCAATATTACCTAAAGCCCAGGTAGCACCGCCCCTTACAAATCCACTTTCATCATTTAAGGCACCTATTAAATGCTCAACAGCTCTAGGGTCTTTAATATTACCTAAAGCCCAGGTGGCTGCACCTCTAACTTTCCAATCATCATCTGAGAGAATATTTATCAAAGGCTCAACTGCATCAGTCCCCATTTGAGCCAAAGCACCTGAAGCATCTCTGCGAACCCACTTATTATCATCTTTCAAAGTTTTAATCAGGGGTTCAATTGCTTTAGAATCCCCAATGACCCCTAAAGCCTTAGCAGCACCCATTCTAACATATTTATTAGGACTATCAAGGACATCAATGAGTGGATCAACCGCAGGATTTCCGATTTCTTCTAAAAGTTCAATAACCTGCACTCTAACGTGTTCATCATCTTCCTGTAAAGATTCGATGAGTCTAATCACATTTTCTTTTTTCTCCATTTTTTTCACCTCGATATTTAATCAATAAATAATGATATAGTTTAATATTGTATCTTTTTGATAAAAGATTTTTCTATATTGACCAATTATTTAATAAATTTTCTTCGATATTTCATTTCTAATGAATAAAACCCAAATCCAATTAATTTGTTAATTAGAAATATATTAGTTAGAAAGCATCCCTAAAAGGTCTTTGGCAACATTTTCTCCATCTTTATATTTAATCTCATGAAACAAGTTAAAAGAATTTTTAAATAAATCATACATTTCATCTTTTTCATCTAGGACAAAAAATACAGCACCCATCAAAAGCATGGAAATAGCTTTGCCTTTTTTATCATTAGTTCTTTCAAAGATTTTTCGTGCCTGGTCGAAATGATCTAAAGCTTGAGCAGTGTTTTTATCTTTTAAATCATTATCTCCTATCATTAAATGAAGAGTAGCCTGCCCTTTAGTATCATCAATTACTTCAGCAGTTAATAATGCTTCTTTAAGATATTCTATACCATCATCTTTAGAATTTTTATAGTAAATTGAATAAATATCGGAATTTTCAAGAAGCATTATTGATTCTTCTAACTTTTTAGCAATCTTTTTCAAGGATATTTTATCAGATTTAGAAGAGTTATCAGATTTAGAAGTGCCATCTAAATTTTCACCAGCCGCATTTATATCCTCAAAGGGTACCTCATCAAAATAATCGTCATCAGCATATTCTTTCTGATCAACTGAATTCTCTTTTTCATCAAAATCTACTAAATCCAGATCCATGTCCATAGAATCATTTATATGACCTACTTCATCGATTTTTTCACTCATTTCATCTGCTAGTGAAGAGCCAATACTAACATAAATTTCTCTTGCTTGTTTAAAATTTCTTAGGGCCATTTCACAGTTTCTAGCAGACAAATAGGTGTCACCAATAAGATCAAAGGTATAAGCTACACCTTCATGATACTTGAGTTTCTTATAGGTATTTAAAGCATGATTAAAATTTTTTAAAGCATTTTGAAGATCATTTTTTTCCAAATAAATGGCACCAATATCAATTAATGTCTCGGCTTCTTTTTCTTGAAACTCGTGAAGCTTTTCCTCATAATACTTTATAGAACCCTTTTTACTGCCGGTGAAAACATCCATAAATCCCAATATTAACAGAACATCATTCATATTAATCATCTCTTGATTATAATTCTCGACAGAAAATTTTTTTCGTTTATAAGATATAATTAACTTTTATAAATTATAATTAATCTATTTTCATGCATTTTAATGAGACTTCCAAACAAAATTTACTCGGTTTTAATAATTAATCCATCCATTAGAACTTCTTAAACATTAAACTAAAAGTAATTCTAGGCATAATATGAAAATATCAAATATAACTCCATATCTATTAAAAATAATCCCCCAATAATTATATTATCCAAGATTATATTATAATAGAAGATATTTAATTTAATTATATTCTTATAAACATATATAATTTACATTTACAGAACATTATTGTTGATTTTTAAAAAAAATCGGTGCTTTTTATGAAAAAAATTACTGTTATTCCCGGAGACGGAATAGGAAAAGAAGTAATGGAAGCTGCTATTTCAGTTTTAAATTCATTAGAATTGAATTTAGAGTACAAAATAGCTGAAGCAGGAAATGAATGTTTTCAAAAAAATGGAACAATCATACCTGATGAAACAATAAAAATTGCAAAAAAAACTGATGCTACTCTTTTTGGAGCAGTTACAACTGTCCCTGGACAAAAAAGTGCCATAATAACACTTAGAAAAAATTTAGACCTTTTTGCAAATTTAAGACCAATTAAATCACTTCCAGGAATTAAATCCCTATACCCTAACCTGGATTTTGTAATAATTCGAGAAAATACTGAAGGATTGTATTCTGGATTAGAAGAATACACACCAGATGGAGCCAATGCAACCCGATTAATAACTAAAAATGCTTCAATCCGCATCTGCAAATTCGCTTTTGAGTATGCTAAAACCAATAATAGAAATAAAGTTACTGCCGTCCATAAAGCAAATGTACTTAAAAAAACAGATGGATTATTCAAAGAAGTATTCTACAATACTGCTAAAAATTATCAGGACATAGAATCAAATGATTATTACGTAGATGCCACGGCCATGTATTTCGTAACAAAGCCCCATATTTTCGATGTAGTGGTTACCACCAATCTTTTTGGAGATATACTATCTGATGAAGGAGCAGGTTTGGTAGGTGGGCTTGGAATGACACCTTCCGCAAACATAGGGGAAGATAATGGACTTTTTGAGCCAGTTCATGGTTCAGCACCCGATATTGCTGGTAAAGGAATAGCTAACCCTTCAGCAATGATTTTATCAACGGTGATGATGCTTAAACATCTTGGAGAATTAGAAAGTGCAAATTTAGTTGAAAATTCATTACTTAAAGTTCTAAAAGAAGGAAAATTTCTAACACCAGATTTGGGGGGTAAGACCAAAACCATGGAAGTGACCAGAGAAGTTATAAAAAATATTAAAATTTATTTTTAAATTTAGTTTTAAATTTAGTTTTAAATCGTATTTATGATTTGTTTATAAAATATATTAAAAAAGATATTTGAAATAGGTATTTTAAAATAAAATTTATTGATTCTTATTATATCAATTTATTTATATTAATAGATAAAATTTTAATAACTAAAATCATATAAACGGATTAAATACTGATTATTTAGTTATCATAGTTCCTATTCCTTTTTTAGTGAATATTTCCAGTAATATAGAATGTTCCACTCTTCCATCAATAATATGGGCCGAAGAAACACCGTCTTGTATGGCCTGGATGCAAGTCATGGTTTTAGGAAGCATTCCATCTTTAATAATGCCATCTTTAACCAATTCGCTAATTTCATCAATGTTTATCTTCTTTATCAGTGATTCTGGATCTTTAGGGTCTTCTAAAATTCCAGGCACATCGGTTAAAACAATTAACTTTTCAGCATCTATTTTTGAAGCAATATCACCCGCAACCGTATCTGCATTTAAGTTTAAAGTATTTCCGGTGTTATCCACACCAATAGGAGAAATAATAGGAATATAATTATTATCAGTTAGCATTTCAATAATCTCAGTATTTATTGATTCTATTTCACCAACCAATCCCAAATCAATCTGTCTTTCTTCGCCTGTTTCAATATTTTTAAATACATGAGGTGCTTTTTTTCGTGCCTTAATAAGTCCGCTGTCCTTTCCAGATAATCCTACACCTTTACCACCATGTAAACAAATATTAGATACAACACTAGTATTAATTTTTCCAACTAAAACCATTTTCACAATTTCCATGGTTTCTTCATCAGTTATACGGAGTCCTTCAATAAATTTAGGTTCTTTACCCATTTTATTCATGGATCTAGATATTTCTGGACCTCCGCCATGTACTACCACCGGTTCCATACCTACATATTTCAAGAGAACTGTATCTCTGGCTGTAGATTCCATGGCCTTTTCATCAATCATGGCATGGCCACCATACTTTATCATGATCTTTTTTTCGTGGAATTTTTTAATATAAGGCAGGGCTTCCACCAAAATATTCACTGTTTTCATTTAGATACCTTCTATAACAATAATAATTTTATTATGAAATAATTATTATAAATTAATTAAATAGTTTATTAAGCTTTGAATAAGATTTAAACACATTTACTGCAAGTTATATCATAAACTATGTTGTATATTCCGCATTAATTTTTACATAATCGTAACTTAAATCACAGCCATAAGCCGTGGCCGAATACTGGCCTAATCCTAAATCAACAATAATTTTTATATCCTTGTTTTTCATTATAGCTTCTGCATCAGATAGTTCTTTTGTATTTTCAAAGGCCAACACATTACCTTTATCGACTATTTTAACAGTATTTTTATCATCAGATGATGTTTCAATAGTTAATTCATGGTTTAAAAAGGATTTTAATGTTTTTAAAGAAACACTGATAATTTTTTCATCCATTTTAGCTCCAGAATATCCTGTAGCCGCTACTATACGTCCCCAGTTAGGATCTGCACCGAACAATGCAGTTTTAACTAAAGGAGATTTGACAATTGATTTAGAAGCTAAACGAGCATCTTCAATAGAATATGCATTTTTAACTTCAACTTCCATGAATTTAGTAGCTCCCTCCCCATCTTTGGCCATCATTTTTGCTAGCATCTGGCAAAGGAAATTTAATGCTTCTTGGAAATTTTCATCAATCTTTCCAGACCGCCCATTGGCCATGATAACTAACATATCATTGGTACTTTCATCACCATCCACTATAATCATATTAAAACTTTGCTCCACTGCCTCTTTAAGAGCTTTATGGAGTTCTTCAGGTGATGCCTTAACATCAGTAGTTATATAAGAAAGCATAGTCCCCATATTAGGCGCAATCATTCCAGAACCTTTGGTTATACCCCCAATCTTTGCAACACTACCATCTTCAAGAGTAGTTTCCACCGCGAACTCTTTAGAAAATGTGTCAGTGGTCATTATGGCCTCTGCAGCTCTTGAAGATCCTTCAGGAGTATTTTCTAGAGTTTTTAGAGATTCGTCAATTAAAGGATTTATTATTTCCATAGGCATTTCCCGACCAATTACTCCTGTGGATCCCACCCCTACATCGTCAGAGTCAATTTTAAAAAACTTAGAAACAGTTTTTGCCATATGATATGCGTTTGAAATACCCTTCTCACCAGTAAAACAATTTGCATTGCCACTATTGGCCACTATTGCCGAAATATGGCCATTTTCAATTGACTTTTTTGTAATAATAACTGGAGCTGCAACTACTTTATTTGATGTGAATACTGCTGCAGCATTACTTTTTTCATTGAAGATGATTCCCACACCATATTTTCCTTTTTGTGCCCCAGAAGCCAGAACTCCATCCACAGCACAAACACCACCACTAATAATTTTCATGATAATTCACCATAATATTTTTAAAATTAATAAAAATAAAATTTAATAAATTCCATATTTATAAGATTTGAATGATTATATTAATAATTTAAATATATTTAAGCAATTAAAATATTCTAAAACAAGAATAATTTAAAATCCAGATTAACAAAATCAATAAACATTGAGTAGTAAATATTATTTTAAATAACATTGAATTGCTAATTTTTTTTTTTTAAAATTAATTTTAATTAGACTCAATATCCTAAAAATATCTAGTAATTAACCTGAACCTGGACTTGCATTACTATTGTTATTAATATTACCATTATTAGTATTTTCCTTGCTATTCCCATTATTAGTATTTTCCTTGCTATTCCCATTACTACTACCGGATTTAGTCACATAAACCACTTCAGAATCACTGCTCTGAGAATCTTGTGATGATGAAGTGTTTGAAAGATCTGTAGATTTAGTAGTTGTTGTTGGAAAATCAGAGCTGTTTGGCTGACTATAATTGAGTGAAAAAGGAGAATTGGTATCATTTTGAGAAATACCTATCACTATGCCCACACCAGAGCCACAACCAAATGCAATCAAGGAAATTATTAAACCAACAATTATTTTTCCTTCAGTCTCGGGCCTCATGCTACCTCCACATATAAATTTTGTATTTATCTCCTTAAAAAGGTTACCGTTAGGTAGTAATAGCGTAGAGTACAGCTAGGAAAATTGCTACTATTCCAAACTGCCAATATCCTATATTCCAACCTATAAATGTAGCAAAGAATACAAGCAAGAATATTAAAAATGCTTTTGATTTTTTATGCGAAACAAAATCCATAATTGATCTTGCAAATTCTGAGGGAATAAAATAACCATAAACTCCATCTGCTACATCAAATACAATCAATGAACTAGGATTCCATAGTTTGATACCATCAGCAAGCTGAGCTCTTTCACCAGCCTCTCTTCGACTTTTTCCTATACCTGCCCTAATTTTAGCACCATTATTAAGAGCATGCCATGCAGAGTCAATTCCTGCTTTTAGAGCCAAATCTTTTGTAGGGAAATTAGCGATAAGGTCATCTCCACCTTCCCTATAGCCCTCAATTTTTCCTTTACATTCTTTTTCAATGAATGCTTTAATATCATTCATTATTTCCACTAAGTGATCTCTACCTTTTTCATCAATAAATTTAGTGGAATCAATAACATCGATAAAAAGGTAGTTGTCATATAAGCGAGGTTCACCTTTGAGTTTAGAGAATTTTGAAGGGAAAACTACAGCGAACTCGCCTCCAAGTTTCGTGAAACCGACCCCCGAAACTTCGCCTATTTCTCTATTTAAATTAATGGATCTTTCAATGGATGCTGCACCAGTCATTCCTACTGCAGCCCGAACACTGATATCCTTATTGTTGCCGACCCTAATAAGATCAATAGCCACTCTTATAGCATCATTTTTAGAAAGCAACTTAGCAACAATCTCGCTGGTGCTCTGCTCAACAATTGTACCATTTTCTCTTTTAATTATGTCTGCAAATTCCTGAACTATTCGTCCTTTATTAAAAACTTCCACATACAAGTAACGATCACTGCCCATGATAATATTACTTAAAAGAGCGTATTCATCTACTCTATCCTCAGCAGGCTTTATTTCAATGAATCGTTTGTTATCAGGAATATTTTCCTTTCCAACCTCATTAATAAGGTTTTCAAAAATCTTATTAGTAGTAATATTGGCTTTTTCTATCTCTATAAGCATGGTCTGAGTGTAGTTTATCATTTCCACGTATTCCCTTTCTGTATTATTCGTGGGATAATATTTAGTGCCTATACTCAACACTTTATGTTTGAGAAAAAACCCAGATAGCACCCTTAATAAATAGTCTGATACCATTAATCATTTCCTCCCTTTTCTAGGATAATATCAAACTGACCTGGTTTTTCCATAAGCATACTCGGTTTTACAGATACTATAGGAAACTTCCAGGTTCCAAGTCTGGCTGCAATTGTACTAGCAATGTTTCGGGAGTTCTTTTTTACAAAGGAATAGTCATGATCATTAATAGTTATATTTACATTATAAGGGGATTCTTCTAAAATCTCATCGGAGTATATTATATTTAATTCAAAGCTACCAGGTCTCGTGAAAAGATCATTACGAACCGCGACTAGTGGTGCATGATCCAATTTCAATCTATCACCAACGGTAACTGCAATGTTACCTGCATTCTTTACAGCATCCTTATAGTCTTTGGGATGTACTAGGACAAAAATAATGAAATCGCTGGTTTTTTCTGCTTCTTCCACCATGCTCATAACTTTCTCAAAAAGAGGAATCTTCATGAAAAGTCCCTCTAATTTAGGTTCGATACCCTCTTCTTTACTTTTAGTGATTCTATCAATTGCTTCCTTAGCAATAGCTATACCGCTAAGTTTTTT
>JAHFBZ010000069.1 GCA_023249725.1 Methanobacteriaceae archaeon | reverse complement strand
TTGAGATTGTATGGTAACTAGAGAATAGGTAAAAATAGCAGTTATAACTGCCAAGAGAGTGAATGCTATCAAGGAAGGCTTATTATTGGCCATACATTTTTTTATTTTTTCCATTTTTAGGCCCCAATAAATTTAATAAATTCTGTTATTTTATTAGATTGGAATAAATTCATGATTTAAATTTAATGATAATTATTAATATTTAATTATTTAATATTCAAAATACAAGTTTCTTATCTTATACTCAATTTCTTTTATAAATATAAACAATTTTGTCATTAGCTACTTTGCTATAGCCCTCCATATTCAAAGAACCTCTTCCATTAGTGCTTATGAAATAGGTGGCATTGGAATTTTTAAGCATCTGTGAAAATTCATCTGATGTTTTAAAATCCAGAGGATATCCTCTCTGAACATCCATTTTGAGATACCAGCTTAAAGCAGGCCATTGATCTGAAAAAATGACTTTTTCTTTATATTGGGGATCATAGGTTTTCATCATTTTTGCTCCTTCTTCCAAAAATCCATAAACCTTGTAAGGAACTTTGTCTTCATAGGGCTGCAGGGCAGAAGCAAATAGAGTTAAGGCTAAAATTAATATAAGAGCTCCTGATATAATTTTTTTATGGTCTAATTTATTAGTTAATCTCGCTATAAGATTACCTGTATTGGAAAGTCCCAGAACCATGAAATAAACCACAGCTGGAATCATGGTGATGAAATATCTATCCACCTTTATGGATAAAAAGCTGTGAGAAATAAGATAGGTTAAAAACCATATTAAAATAATTAAATCGATTCTAAAAACCTTTTTGATTTCCCGCCCCTTAATGATTTCAATTTTTCGCAAAGCAAAATAGGTAATTAAAATAGTGAAAAACATTAGAAGTTCACTTATTAAGTATGAATTACCTCCTAAACTGATAATAAATAAAATAATCAATATTTCAACTAAAAAAACCATTATGGGTAGGATATATCTATTATTGAGCCATGAATCTAATTTTTTATTAATATTCCTCCCAGAGCTAGTATTCTTTTTGGTAGCACGATCTAGGTAATTATTCTTTAAAACATCCCATAATTTATTTAAAATCCCGGAAACATAAGAAATAAGACCCAAACCTGTTAAAATCAGGATGAAATAAGAGATAGGATTAACTTGGCCGGTATTAGGTGTCATCATTGATCCAAAATCAAGTCTAGAATCATTTAAGGGATAACTGGAAATATAGTTAGGAATATTTTTTAAATAATAAGCCTTATCTGGCATTAATCCCGGATCTCTGGTAGAAGCATGATTTTCTACACTAACCCCGAATTGGTCTAAAAAGGGGAAGGGGTTTCCTAAATTAGCATGAAAAAATCCAACAAATGGAAGGAAAATTAAAATTCCCAGAACGATACTAATAGCTATTTTTTTTATTTCACTTTTAGTAAATCCATTATCAAAATAATGAGTTATAAATAAGAATAAAAGAGGTAAAATAAGCAAGCCCGACGTATATCGAGTAAGGAAAGCTAAAGCTGCTGCTGGAAATATAAAGTAAATTGCTTTATTATTTTTTTCAAGACCATACACTGCTAAAAATATAGTCCAGATGGAAAAACATACTGCCGGAACATCCAATGCTCCAGAAACGGCCCACGGAAGTACAACTGAACAGGAAGTAAATATAATGGCCCCGGCAAAGCTTTTTAGATGTGTGAATCGAAGATTTAGGAGTAAATACATCCCATAAATACCCAGAATAAATATTAAACCTGTCACTGAATAAAGAGAGGCCTGGCATACAAAGCCAGCACGATATAGTAGGGATGTTAAAAAGGGGATTAAAGGAGATAAGTAAATTTTATAGCCGTCACCTAGTCCGGCAAACATAAGTGCATTGTTTAAATAAAGATATACATCCCAGTAAATTACTCCAATTCTAATCTGCACTTCAAGCAGATAAATGGTAAAAATAATTGCAAAGGCTATTAAGATGATGGAATAAACCCAGAAAGGTCTTTTTTCCATCTTATTATAAATTTTACGAAATGAAATCATGATATCACGAATATAATGGGTAATTTGAGGTAGATTATTTGAGATTAACTTAACAGAATTATTATAGAATTTCTTTTAATGTAGTATTGTAATGTCAATAACTTGATTAATGAAATAATTAGAATTCTTATAATTTTAATTAGTTATTATATTTTATAAATTAGTTTGAGTATTAATTAAATGATAAAACTAATTTTTGATATTAATATTTTAATTTAATTAATTATCCTTATTAAGACTATTAGAAGTAATAACAACTATTATAATACGCAAAACATTATTTAAATGTATTCAATTAACTTATTTGCAGGATTATTCAACGATTTTAAATTCAAATGGTAGACTATTATGAACATTTATTCAACTCTTTCTCTTATTGATTTCTAATTTATGTTTTAATGGGATTTTACTTTATTATATTAGATAAAGAATCCAGAATAATTAATTATTCTTTATTTTATCTATTGCCAAAGCCTTCTAGGGATTCGGTTATATTTTCTATTACAGTATGGGTGATAAAAACAAGGCCTGGTTTATTTATCAAATTTCATCTTTTGGGCGTTTTTTGCACCCAGCATTACTACTTTTGTTTATTTTACTGAAAAAGCAAGAGTGGATTCTTAAAAAGTAAATTTTGATTTTTTTAATGTTTATACCTCCAATAATATCCATATTTCAAACATTAACTGGGAATTTTGTAGCATCAGACATTATACAATTAAATAGCTTATGGAAAGTTATTTTAATTGTAATGGATTTTGATGAATCTTAAATGGAGCCTATTTTATCAGTGACAGTGTTTTAAGCCTTTATCTGCTCTTTGATTGGGGCCGAAGTGCTAAATCATCTCCGGAGAGAAAACAAGGAATTTTTTTATGTTACATTGGCCGTGATGATTGTGGCCCTTATATTAAACATCATCCTCCCCCGCATTCATTCTCACATATTTCATTCTACCTTTCAGCTTTTAGGTTTGGGTTCCATAGTGGTCATATGGCCATTAAAAATCTAGAAAATCAAATGCAAAAATAGGATTTAGAATATTATTTATTGAAAAGTTTGTTTAATAAATAATGAAAAAATAGCCAATTTTATTAGTGAAAAATATATCAATTATAATAAACTAAATCCATTAAATAATTTATTTAATCAATTAATAATACTTTTGAATTATAAGTGATATTATTATTGTTCATAAAAAGAAGACCATTATTATATAAGTAATAATAGAGACCATTACGAATAAAATTGCCATGTATTAGATATATATTCTTAGAAAAAGCAATTTCAAAGAACTTTCAGTTGAAATAAATTCACAGGAATAAAATTCCAATATAATGAGATTTAAAACGTTCTAATAAAGTCCATTTTAATTTAATAGTTCTAAATAAAGCCTTTTTTCAATTTTAAATCCGAATATTTTAAATAGTATGTTAAAGTCCATATTAATATTATAAGTGCAGTCTTTTATTAGATTTTTAATATAAATAATAAATTTTTTTGACATTATAACTAATAAGACCTAATTGATGGAGGTGATAAAATTTATCGAAAATTAAAAATAGTTTTCGTATTAACCCTATGTTTAGTATTTCTTAGCTCCGATGTGATATATGCCGAGAATATAGGAAATGAAACTTCAGTGAATAACACAGAGAACAATGTCAATGATTCCAATTCAAATAACAATGATGAAAATGAAATTAAGCATAATCAAAGCACAAATACATCTAATAACAGCAGTAACACTCAAAATACAGTAAAAACCAGCACCAGTAGTGGTTCAGCTAGTACAGTTCACGGGTCCATGTGGGTTAAAGCATCGGATATGGGAAATATAAACTTTGCCCAGATTAAAACCGGTGGAATACAAGATATATTCTTACATCAGCTCGCTTTAAGTGATTCCAAATTCAAAGCTAATCTTACAGCCTTTTTAAATAATGCTAAAAATGCAGGTATCAGGGTAAGTGCCTGGGTACTATGTTTAAAGAGTAATGGAAAATTCATCGATCCCACAGGTAGGTATACCTACAGCGTTAGCACATCTTACAAAACAAAAGTTAAAAAAGCGTACAAATACTGGTACAAAGTAAAAGTAAAAGTTGCTTACAAAAAATCAGTTAAAAAATATTACAAAAGCTACTATTACTCCCATGGTAAATTAAAATATAAATTAAAATATAAATTAGTTAAAAAGACCTACTACAAATATGTCTATAAATCCACGTATAAAATCAAATACAAAACAGTTTACCAGACAAAGTACAAAAAAACCACCAAATTGGGCTACAATAAGGCCTATGCTTACAGTTACATGAACAATTTAACCAAAAGAATTGTCAGCTATGCCAAAATTAATGGTATCAATGGTATTCATCTAGATTACATTAGATACTCTGGAAAAGCTTATGCCAGTCCAGGTGGAACAACAACTATCACTAATCTTGTGGCCAAAATCACTAAAGCAGTGAAAACAGTTAAACCCAATGCACTCCTATCTGCAGCTTTAATGCCCGAAACCAATGCTAATGCCTATTACTATGGACAAGACTACACCCAACTAGGTAATTACCTGGATGTGTTAATACCAATGGTCTACAAAGGAAATTACAATAAAGACGCTGCTTGGATTGGTAAAACTAGCAAATATATATCCAGTCATTCCAATGGAAAACCAGTATGGATCGGTTTAACGACATATAAATCTGATGCTAAACCAACACCACTCAGTGCTACAGAGCTACTCAATGATGTTAAGGCCGCATTAAACAATGGTGCTGCGGGATATGCACTATTTAGATATGGAAATGTTTTAAACAACAATTTCTTCAACTATTCTGGAAGTTTAGGTTGTTAATTGTATTGGTTTTATTCAATAAATCAAGCGAAAATAAATAAATAAATACAAAATACCATCTAGGAAGACTCTAAGTCTTTCTATTTTTTTTATTTTAATCAGTATTTGATATTATAACTAAAATTCAGATTTTTCTAAATATTTTATAATTAATTAAAAGGTTTTTTTAATAAAATTTTAATAAACTAGTATATGTTATTCTTTATGCAATTAGGATCTTAAAATTTTAAATTGATTGCTCTCTTCCCCTCCAAGTAGCAAGAATACCAAAAAAACACATTACACTGAATAAAACCAGAGAAATCTGAGTACACAATATAAATAGACTGATATTTTCGGGGCCAATGAATGTTCCTCCAATAAATATATTCAAAAGTAATAGAGCGAAGGCCATTCCCATTAACTGGCCTACCACCCTCATGGTACTTAAAGAAGCTCCAGCCACACCAAAATATTTCTTTTTAACCGAAGAGAACACAATGTTGTTGTTAGGAGTTCCAAATAAAGCAAAGCCGATACCCATTAAACTTAGAAGAATTAGTATTTCCCATATCTGGGAATTAATAAATGCCAGAGCAAATGTAGTAATGGTTACTATAGTCATTCCTAGCATGGCCAGTTTATAAGGGTCTTTTCGATCAGATAGGCGTCCAGCATAGGATGAGAATATAGTTACAAAAAGGGGCTGGACGGCTAAGACAATACCTGCAGTGGCGGGATTTAATTTTAAGGCATATTGGAGATATAAACTTAAAAGAAATATTAAAGGATAGCTGGCGGTGTAACTGATTAGGGTGGCCAGGCTGTTAAATCCAAACGTCCTATTTTTAAATATTCTTAGGTCAAATACTGGGGTTTCGATTTTATTTTGATAAAAATAGTAGATTAGTCCGCTTATTAAACCTGCAGATAATATAAATGCTCCATTCATCTGTGGAAGTTGAGTAAGTCCTAATATGACCAACACCATGGAAATTCCCAGTATAAAAGTACCAATTATATCAAAGTTTTCACCCTTAGCCGGCCTCCATTCTTCTTTAAGTTTAGATGCAGCATAAGTGGTGATTATTCCTAAAGGAACATTGAAAAAGAAAATACTTCTCCAGCCCAGACTCTCAGTTAAAATTCCCCCTAGAACTGGGCCTAAGAAAAGTCCTAAATATGCTCCAGTAACTGCAATTCCCAGAGCACGTCCTCGTTCCATGACGGGGAAAACAGATGCTACCATGGCATTAACATTGGCAAATATCATGGCCGATCCAATTCCCTGAATTATCCGGAAGAATAATAGCATTTCACCAGAAGTGGAAAAACCAGCTAAAAAAGAGGATATGGTGAATATAATAATTCCCATCCAGAATATTTTTTTACGGCCATGAATGTCTGAAAATCGGCCCAATGGAATTAATAAAACGGCCAAAACCAGCAAATAAGCCGTGGGGATCCATCCCATAATAATAGCATTTATAGATAGTTCCTGGCTTATTTGGGGGAGGGCAATATTAATGGAGGAGCCTACAAATGGGGTTAAGAAAGAAGCTAGAAAGGCCAGAATAAGGGCAAATGATCGGGTGTCTTTTATCATGATATCTTTGACTAAACAAGAGAAAATATTTTAAGTTAATTTTATGAAAAAATTCATTCTCAATTCTATTTAGTACTTTATTTGATAAATTACTTCTATTAAATTAGGGGGATATTTTAGAGTATAAATTAAATTATTATTGCATTATTGTTGAATAAAAGCAATAATGCATTTAAATTTAAATAAAAACCCAGCTTATGTCCAAAAATTATTTATAATACTAGGCCATTAATAAATATTAAAGTTGCTGTTGGCCAGGGTACACACATGTCAGCAGTTTACTTTTTAATTTTATAATTAAAATATTATTTTATAAATAAATTTCAATAATTCTAGTTTTGTAATCATTGATTGATAAATATTATATATTGATGTAGTTCTACTCAATTAATCATTATTGTTTTTGATAGGCAATGCATTAAAGTAAAGTAAACTCAAATAAAATCATAGGTAATTAAAACATACTTATATAAAACAATACCTGATTTTGAGCATTGGTTAATATGATTATTTGTTGAAATTAGTTTATTTATATTATCTATTTTAGAAAGGAATTATATTCCAAAAATAATATAATTAAAATTGAATATACTAATAGAACATACTATTATTATATTTAAATAACTTTTCTAGAGGAATAAATAATGATTATATCAGATTTATCAGTAATTTCAGTAACCAAAGAAGCAGTACACTGCGATTTAGAAGACGAAGTAGTAATTTTAGGCCTTAAAGACGGTGTTTATTATGGCCTTAATCCAGTAGGGGCCTTTATCTGGAATCTTATTCAGAAACCAATAGCTGTAAAAGAGATTAAAGAGGCCATTTTAAATGAATACGATGTGGAAGAAGATGTCTGTGAGAAGGATTTACTTGAATTATTAGGTAATCTGCAGGATAAAAATCTTATTGATATCTATTAGAATAAATTATCCTGATAAAATAGTTATTTCAGGTAATTAATACCTAAACAAATAATAATCTATTTCTTAAATTATAATATTTCTATAAGTGAGCGGCTCTAATGACTATTATCCACAGTTTTCTTAAATTAAATAATAAAACTAAATGGCTCCTAATTAAAGCCTTGTCCATAATGTGGATAGTTAGAATAATGCTCTGGATATTTTCTTTCACCAGAATTCAGAGAATAATTAAAAGATTTAGTTCTAAAAGTAGGGAGAATAAAATACCCTTAAAAAAAATTACTTGGGCCATACAAGTAATGAGTCGTTTTATTCCCAGAGCTACCTGTTTGGTACGGGCCCTGGCTGGCCAAATATTATTATCCCAGTACGGATATGATTCCAATATTAAGATCGGAGTTAGTAGGGATAAAGGAGAATTTGAGGCCCATGCCTGGTTGGAATATGGCAATTATGTTGTTTTAGGTGAATCAGAGATTGATTATGTTCCTATTATGGATATAAGTAAGGATAAATAATTTATACAATTGAATACAATTTTTATACGTTAGAATTCAGCTTAAATTTAATCTAGTGAAAATATGAGTGCAATTACAGGAATATTCATGAGAAATGGAAAGGATGTTGATCCAGAACTCATGAAAAAAATGAATAAAAAATTATCTCATAGAGGCCCTGATGGATCGGATATTTGGTGCAATGGTCCAGTGGGACTAGGCCACCAGATGCTGTGGACCACTCAAGAATCATTACATGAAAAACTGCCCTTTGAAGAAAATGACCTGGTAATTACTGCAGATGCCCGTATTGATAATAGGGACGAACTTTCTAAGGAGTTAGGCCTTAAAGATGAGGAAGATGTTTCCGATAGTTATTTTATTTTAAAGGCCTACGAGATGTGGGGAAAAGATTGTCCTGATAAGTTATTAGGTGACTTTGCCTTTGCTATCTGGGATAAGACCCAAGAGAAGTTATTCTGTGCCCGGGACCACATGGGTGTTAAGCCTTTTTACTATTATTTACATGATGATGCTTTTTTCTTCGCAACCGAAATCAAGGCACTTTTTAGCAATAATTTGGTTCGAAAAAAATTAAATGAACAGAAAATTGCTCTATATTTAGTAGATATAAGAGATAAAAAATTTACATTTTTTGATGATATTTTTTGTTTAGAAGCAGCACATTCATTAACTCTAAGTTCCAATGAATCTAAAATTCGAATTTACTGGGAACTTGATCGTGATTACAAGATACATATGGATTCAGAGGAAGATTACATCAAAGCTTTTAATGAAATATTTACTGAAGCAGTTTCCTGTCGTTTAAGAAGTGCATTTCCAATAGGATTCGAACTTAGTGGTGGTTTAGATTCATCTTCAATAGTATGCATGGCCAAAAAAATTTTAAGTAACAATAATAATTTTCAATTAAATGATTTAAAAACATACTCCATATTTTATGATGGTTTCCCTGAGGCGGATGAAAGTTATTATATTGAAAAGGTTATAGAAACTGGTGGAATCAAACCACATTTTGTTTTGGCAGGTAATAAAGGTTTATTAGATAAAATGGATGAAATTTTATGGCATGTGGAACAGCCTTTTTTTACTCCTTTCATGTCTTATATTTGGGATTTTTACAAAAAGATGAATAAAGACAATGTTCGGGTTGTTTTAGGAGGTTATGGGAGTGATGAAATTCTTGGTGTTGGTAATTATTATCTCCGGGAACTTATAGTTACATTTCAGTGGAATAAACTCATGAATGAAATTAAGGGTATTGTTAAACTCAGTGCTACCACTTATTCTATATTGTTTAAAAAAATTATTTTTTCTTTGATTCCAATGTTTATAAAGAATAAAATGCGAGGAAAGAACATTAAAGGAGGAT
This sequence comes from Methanobacteriaceae archaeon, assembly GCA_023249725.1. Taxonomy (GTDB): domain Archaea; phylum Methanobacteriota; class Methanobacteria; order Methanobacteriales; family Methanobacteriaceae; genus UBA349. The sequence continues at coordinate 3,277 of JAHFBZ010000069.1, read as the reverse complement.
TCATTCCACGTGCACATATTTTAAATAAAAAATTGATTAATAAATTGGGGGGTTACGAAAATTTTAAAAGATTTCATCGTTCATACCGTGGTGATTTATATGGCGAGATTAAACCAAAAGAATATCAACATATGAGCATTAACGCTATCACCCATAATAGGTATACTGCAATAACAACTGTATCGAATTCAGCTTTCAGGATAGAACCTAGGTTTCCCTTTTTAGATAAGAGGATTATAGAGTTTTGTTATGCAATACCAACGGAGATGATTATAAAATCAGGGTGGACAAAGTACATTTTACGAGTTGGAATGGCAGATATAATACCCAATGAAATTCAATATCGCACCACTAAAGGAGCAACTGACGAAGTACTTTATAAAAATTTTCTCTTATTTGAAAAAGATTTTTTAGAGAATATAATTTATTCGGAAAATGAAGTAATTGAAGACTATGTTGATCTAGATTTTCTTAAAAAAAGCTATGATAATTATGATAAAGGGATTATGGACCTTGATAATTTACTTTGTTTATGGTTTTCAACACTTTTATTTTCATTTTTGCTAGAATTTGAGAAATTATGAGACTGCCTAATTATCAAAAGTAACTCCAATTTAGGAATGGTTCATTTATTACTGAGGTTCAATTAGCTCATTCATTAAATTTATATATAAAAATATAGTTTGAAGAGTATAATAAATCATAGAAATATAATAATAATAAAAATTAAAATGTAGTTTAAAAATATGAATATCATTAAACTGATTTTATATTAATATATCCAATAGAGCAATCAAGTTTCAGAAAACCATCAATCATTGAAATTTGGAGCGATAATAATAGCATGCAGAATTATATCTAAATCCAGCAAAAATCTATAATATTATCTTTATTTGATCAGACTTCTTATGATCGTTGATTATCAATACCCTATTATATTATATGGCAATAATAGAATAATTACCCTAATCTATTGGCAAATTAGGTTTAATTACTTTTAAATTGCTAAAAATTATAAAATATTTTTTTGAAAGATTATGGCATCTTTTTCAACAACATTAACAAGTTCTTCTAGTTTTTCCAGTGAATGACATATTGTTAAATGTTTAATGGGGACTTTTTTAATTAAATTTGAACATTGCGATAAGTTATTGGCTTTTTCAGAAGAATTGAGTATTCCTTGAGTGTATGTATTTTTAATTAGTTCAATCAATTTATCTTGAGATTTTAATGTCTGAATTTCAATAGTTTCGCCCTTTTCAAGAACATATATTCTTTTGAGGGGTAAAGGATCTTGGGAAAAATTATTTTCAACTGGATAAGAATATTTCTGAAAATCTGGATGAATTTTTGTAAAAGAATTTTTGCTATCTTTTATATATTCAATAATATCATCATTCAACTTAATTCTAGAAAAACTAGGGTATACTAAAGGAATTGGGTTACATTCTAAATTAATAGCCAATACATCATCTGTTACTAATGGATAACCTTTTTGTGTTAGTGCAAAGGTAGTGGTGGATTTACCGTGGCCACATTGTCCCATAAAAGCGACAGCATATCCATTCATATTAACTGAACTGGCATGCAGCAATAAATTCCCTCTCTGGTGGAGTATGACGGCCATGCCCTGACAAAGAATCAATGTTCTAAGAAGTACATTGCCAATAGATATATTAGGATTCACAATAATTTCTTTTCCACCAATAACTCTAAAAATAAGTTTTTTTTCCCATAAAATAGGTATATCCGATTGATTAGCTGAATGATGTTTTTCATCATATCTTCCATTAGGAAATATTTCATCATTCTCAAAACGGATAATTACATCAGAAAAAGTTTCTTTAGAAATTAATTCTGGAAAAGGTATTGTTGATTTAATACCTAACCCACATAATTTATAAGAATATAGATTATACATAAAAGAAAGATTTTGGGGAGGAACTATAATTTCATTTCTCCAGCACTTAAGTCCCATCCCATTTTAGTTCATCAAAAGTCAAGATTCGTAGATTAAAGTCTATAATCTCCAGATTCAGTTCCCCCACTCACACCACCGGTAGTCATAACTTTTAAGTCACCATGAGTAATAAGTTCTGGTTTTTCATATTTTTTTTCTTTATTTTTAACCATTATTAACACCATTTCAATACTTTATTTTAAATTTAATATTTAAGTATATCAATCTTTCCATATAATATGTAATTGGGGGTTTTATCCCCCGTTTATTGTTTTGTTTTTAAGATGGTCTTGCTATGATAGTTGTTTGTTCGTTGTTATCATAGTTCCAGTCTTTTGCTGTTTTGGCTGATAGGTATGCTCTGTTTCTGAAGGTTCCTGTTCCAGTGATTTTTGCAGTTATGTTAAGTATTAACGGACTGGATCCGAGGGTAATATTTCCTATGTTCCATACTCCATTGCTTTTGGTGTAAGCAGTGCTATTAGTAATCCAGGTTACTCCACCATCAGTGGATAAAGCATTACCTGCATACTCTAATCCCGCTGGTAAAAGATCTTTTATTTTTATCCCGGTGGCGTTGTCGGGTCCATTACTCACAACCCTAATAGTGTAATTAACGTACTCTGTCCCGTTTACTGTGTAAGTGGTGTAATTCTGGTTAACTTGGATATCCGCAGATAGTGGTGCGATCAATCCGTAGCTGGATTCGTTGTTAGTGCTGTTAGTATCATTTTGGTCAACACTCACCAGCCTAGCAATGTTAGTCATGGCTACGGTTTTATTACCAGAACCTAAAGTATATAGGAATACTTTCATGAATACAAACCCACCACGTGGCATGTTACCTATGTTCCAGGTTATAGTTCTGGTTTCATTGTTATATGTGGCCACTCCAATACCCTGAGTATTAAGGTCTATATATTGGAAGTTTTTCCCTATTACGTATTCTACCACAACACCAGTAGCATCATCAGGCCCATTGTTACTCACATCCGCAATCATAACCGGCGTATTACCAACATAATAAGTGTCAAGATATGTTTGGTTGCTCAAGTCATAGTACCATGGGTAATTTCTCACATTGATATCAACAGTTTTATTGTATTCTCCAGTTAAGTTGAGAATGGTTGTTTGTTCGTTGTTGTCGTAGTTCCAGTCGGGTTGTCCTTTTGCTGATAGGTAGGCACGATTTTTAATGGTTCCTGTTCCAGTGATTTTTGCAGTTATGTTAAGTATTAACGGACTGGATCCGAGGGTAATATTTCCTATGTTCCATACTCCATTGCTTTTGGTGTAAGCAGTGCTATTAGTAATCCA
>JAHFBZ010000127.1 GCA_023249725.1 Methanobacteriaceae archaeon | reverse complement strand
AATTTTTTAATTATTTTTAGATAATAATATAAAATAAAAATTAATATTTATTTTTATTCCTGCTTCGGAATATTAAAAATGCCACAATGGCCAAAATTATTAAAATTACTACTATAAAAGCTATTATTCCAAAGATTCCTATAAATCCTAATTTTCCCAAGAATCCCAGTTTTACTAAACCCCCGGATTTCAATCCTCCGATTTTTAGTGCTGTTATAAATATCTAATCACCTCTTTTTATAATATAGCTTTTAATAATTAAATTTTATATCCTTATTAACTTATTATCTAAAACTATGGATTCTTATTAAAATTCACAGTACTCATCCACTTCATCATTCAAAAGGCCTTTTATGGATGCTGCAATACATGATGCACTCCAACCAATAACTCCATTACTGAGCTTTTCTAATTCTTCAGGAACGTTTTCCATTCCATAGGGCCGAATAAGGAGCACTGGTTTTTCCAGCTCCTGGGCCAAATTAAATACAGTCATTATTAGATTTTTATAGGTTGGATACAGTCCTGAGAGGACAATTACTTGGTCAACATCAGTAATCTGGCCGTTAATCACGTTTTTTAACGCATCAATATCTGCTGTTCCAGAAAGACTGTTATCTGAATGATTCTCATAGTTAAAATCATGTGCATCTTCCAGCCTTCCAGTAAATCGCTGGTATTCTTCATCAGTTTCCGCGACTTGAGTAATGAACAGATGATAAGTTCTTTGATCCATTTCTTCTTCAAACATGATATCACTAAACCTTGTTACTTTGTATTATATATTTCAAGTGTAAAAAATTCTTTTTTTAATAATTCTATTATTTGATAGATGTAAGTAATGCTAAATTAAATTTTAATACATGTCTTAAAAATATCAAATATATTTATATATTTAAACTTTTAAATTATTAATTAATTATAACTTAATTATTAAAGTTAGGTGGATATTATTATGAAGTTTAATTTGGAAGTATATTTGAATCTTAGTGCTGATGCCAATTTAGCACAAAATGTCCTTAATGAGTTTTTTAACAATGAGGCCAATATTATTATTCAAAAAGGTGCTCCTGCTGGTCATGGAGCAAAAATTATTGAATATAATGTAAATAAGAATATTATAAAACTTGTTATTGAAAGTGATCAATATGTTAGAGCTCATGATGCTCTTTTAAGATTAAGGAAACCTTTAGCTTCTATTATGGGTAAGGAATTTAAAATTGGTATTAGGCAAATAAACATAGAAAAGTTTACTATTGAAATTGAATCTGAAAAACCAGTAAATAATAAAATACCCTATGTTAAAAACATTTCTTTTAAAGATGGAATCATTAAATTAGAGCTAGATGCGGGAACATCTGGAACTCTTGGCCAATCTGAACTAGAAAATAGGATTCCGGATAGAATAATAAATCTTATCGAAGAAAAACTTGAAGATTATGGTGGAAAAAGTGAACATTGGGAATTATTATGGGAAAGTGCACCAAAATCTTTCAATTTTGATAAAGATCCCACCAAAGAAATGATGAAAGAAGGATGGATAAAAAGGGGCTATAACCGGGGTCAATGGATATATGGTCCTGAAGCGACACATTTATTTAGAACATTTGAAAAAATCGTTTTAAAAGAAGTTATTGAACCTTTAGGATACAGTGAGATGATTTTTCCTAAACTAGTTCCTTGGGAAGTTTGGATGAAAAGTGGACACGCACAAGGTGTTTATCCTGAAATATATTATGTATGCCCACCTAAGACAAGAGATCCAGAATATTGGGAAGAAGTAATTGACCACTATAAAGTTAGCCAAGAAATCCCATTAGAAATTATCAAAGATAAAATAGATTTACCTATTGGAGGAATGTGCTATGCACAATGTCCATCCTTCTGGGGATTTTTAAATAAAACTACATTACCTACGGATGAACTCCCAATAAAAGTTTTTGATCGTTCTGGTACTAGCCACAGATATGAATCTGGTGGAATACATGGAATAGAACGTGTGGATGAATTTCATCGGATTGAACTTGTTTGGTTAGGTTCAAAAGAACAGACATTAGAACAAGCTGAAAAATTAAAGGCCAGATATAAATTCATATTTGAAGAAATATTAGAAATACAATGGCGTAAAGCTTGGGTAACACCTTGGTTCATGGCACAAGAGGGCAAAAGTGGCCTAGCAGATATGGAAGGGGCCGGCACGGTTGATTATGAAGCTATAATGCCTTATAACGACAATTGGATTGAAATTCAAAATTTATCTGTTAATGCTGAAAAATATACAAAAGGTTTTAATGTTAAATCACAAAACCAAGAACCTTTATGGTCTGGATGCAGTGGTGTAGGACTCGAAAGATGGGCAAGTGCATTCATTAGTCAACATGGTTTAAATCCTGAAAACTGGCCCGAAAAATTCAAAAAATACTTTGGAGAAATGCCCAAAGGAATCCAAACCCTTTAATATGAATCTTTTTTTATTTTATTACACTTTATTTTTATTTCTAAGAAAAATATCAATAAATAATTTACTCAAATAATCAAATATGAATATTGATTTGTGTTTGAATTTCAATTGATTAATTTAAAACATATAAAAATTAAAGAAATTATATCGACCTTTTAGACTCAATTAATCCCTTTAATTTATTCTTATCCACTTTTCGAGTAAATAATGGTGAATCATCTTCTCTATAAACAGAAATATTCTCTTCAAAGGTCTTAACGCCCTCCTTAACATAAAAAATTCCCAATGGAAACTTCCCTTCTCCATCATGTGGCCCTTCAATAGCTCTTTTAAATGCCTCCACTTTATCATCAGCAACATAAGAGTCTTCCAAATAATAAGAATTCTCTTTAAACCATTGGAAGGTATTTACTTTGTTAAAGGTCACACAGGGCTGGAATATATCTACCAGCGCATATCCCTGGTGATTAATGGCCTTCTTGATGATTTCTTTGGTTTGATTGATATCACCAGCAAAGGCCCTAGCTACAAAGGTGGCTCCTAAGGATATGGCCACGGATACTGGATTGAATGGTTCCTCAAAAACTCCATCCACCTGGAAAGATGTTTTATAGTGGGCTCGGCTGGTGGGAGAGGCCTGTCCCTTGGTTAGACCGTAAACCATGTTGTTGTGGACGATGTTGGTAATATTAGGGTTACGTCGTATGGTGTGCATGAAGTGATTTCCACCTTCACCATAGGTACATCCATCTCCACTCACCGCAATAACAGTCATTTTATTATTGGATGCCTTAATTCCTGTAGCAGGGGAAAGGGATCTGCCGTGCAGGCCATTGAATACATTAGCTTTGATATAGTGTGGTAATTTACCGGCCTGCCCTATACCTGAGACCATGACCAGTTCGTCTGGTGGAATTTCCAGCTCACCAAGAGCCATTTTTAATGATTTTAATATTGGGAAATTACCGCAACCAGGACACCAGGCCACATCTGCATGTTCCATGTCATAAATTTTT
>JAHFBZ010000006.1 GCA_023249725.1 Methanobacteriaceae archaeon | reverse complement strand
AGGTAACAGATCCTTTATCAATAAGTTTGGTCTTGGCTGCAGAAGCAGGTTCTGCTGAATTGATTCCACAGACAAAAACCAGCATTATAAAAGCTGCGAAAATAGTTTTTTTACTAATTATTGATTTATTCATTTTTTTATTTATTTTCTTAACCCCCTATAACTGCAAATTATTTTATTATTAAATTAATAATTTATTATTAATTATTATTTAATTAGCAAAAATTTAAGCAATGATTTATTTTGTAAAATTAATTCTAATTTAGAATTAATTATAAAAATAATAAAAATTTAAATTATTTAAAAAAAGATGGAAGAACCTATCAAAAAGGCCAGGAAAACTACGGCCATCCCTATTTTAATCTGTTTAGAAATCTTTTTAGTATTTTGAGTGGATTGATCCTTTAAAATCAGAACAGCACCTCTTAAAAATATCACAATGCCCACTGATAGAACTATAAGATACAAAATGCTAAATATTCCCAAAAAATAGAGCGCTGGACTGGCCAAACTAGCTAATATCATGAAAAATGCAGCTATTAATGAAGAAACTTTTTTTCCGTAAACTATAGGCAATGTAGAGGCCCCTTCCATTTTATCCCCTTCCATATCTTCCATGTCCTTAACTATTTCTCGGGCCATGGTCATTAAAAAGGCAAAAAATCCGAGATAAATTGAAATAAGTAGCTCATTAACCACTACTCCACCCAGTACAAAACTCATACCTGTTAAAAATGAAATACTTATATTTCCAATTAAACACTTTTTTTTAAGGCTGTAAGCATAATAAACCATTAATAAAGCGCTGAAAAATACAATTATTCCTGGAAGAAGACCAATTATAAATCCAATTATTATGGCCACTACAAAAAGCAAAAGCGAATAAATTCCCGCAGTTTTTAAACTTATTCCGCCCGAAGGTATGGGACGCTCAGGCCGGTTTATGGCATCTATTTTATGATCAAAATAGTCATTAATTGCATTTCCCGCACCAGTAGATATAAAAACTACGATTCCTGCTAAGAATACATTAAAAGTAAACTGTCCACTGATTACTGCCATTAAAACTATGGTAATTACCGCCATCATGGCATTGAAGGGCCTTAATATTTCTAAATACACATTCATTAAAACACCATTAAATTAAAAATAATTTAGAGAAAGATAATATGATTTTAATCAATAATATTCTATTCACAACTTTATTCATATAGTCTATTTAATATCAAATTTAATCTAGAATTTTCACAATTTATAAGTTCTAGTTCATCATGGAACTTCAATAATTTCTCAATTAATTTCTTATCATTATCAGTTAACTTTTAAATATTTTGATATTATATCAAAATCAAATCCAAATTCACTTATATATTGAACGACTTTATAAATTCATGGTACAAAGTGATTTATTAGGATTAATATTTGTTTATGGTTATGTAGCTATTTTACTTTTAGTATCAGAAAAATTATTAAGTAAATACCCTACCTTCAGCCGAAAGTTCGTTCATATCATGGTAGGGAATGTTTTATTTATTTTACCAATTTTTGCCACCATGGAAGCTATGGCTTTCCTGGCAGCAGCACCATTTGTAGTTTTAACATTTTTAATGAGTCCGCATTCACCTATTAAACTGAATCATAAAGTATCCAGTTCCGGTCATGGATTAGGTCTGGTTTATTATGCCATTGCCTGGACAATTCTGGCATTATTCTTCTTTGACCAGCCATGGATCATTGCCGTGGGTATTGCTGCCATGTCCTATGGGGACGGCTTAGCATCATTGATTGGGCAAAAGTTTGGTAAACATAAATACAACCTTCTAGGGGACATCAAAAGTATTGAAGGATCTCTGGCCATGTTCCTTGTCTTAATTTTTGCCCTTTCCGGAGTTTTAATTTATTATGGGCAGCCAATTAATGCTCTGACAATTATAATGGTTTCTTTAGTGGCTACTTTGCTGGAAGGAATTACCCCAAAAGGTTTGGACAATTTAACTGCGTGTTTTGGGGCTGTGGCAACTTTTATACTAGTGGGAATGCTATAAAATTTTATAATAACCATGTGAAAAGCGATTTAACGAATAAAGAATAAATAATGCAGATATTTATTAATAGAACATATAGGTGTATAAATGCGGTTCATAGTCATAGATGGTTTAGATGGTGCTGGAAAAGATACCCACTCTCGCCTAATTGTTGAAAAATATGTTTCTAAAGGTGAGAATGTAGTTTTCCGTTCCCATCCAGAAAGTGACAATAAGTACGGCCTTAAAGCTAAAAAAGCGCTTTTAGGTCAGGGTAAAAAGAATAAAATCAAAGCTGCATTTTATTATGCTGCAGATGTTATTAGATCACTTAGATTATACTATGGAAAATCTGACACACTAATATTCTCAAGGTACTTAATGGGAGTCACTTATTTACCATTAAACGTGGCAAAAATATTTTATTTTATCTTAGAAGCAATACTACCAACATCCCGTTACATGTTTTTCCTAGATGTAACTCCGGAAGAGTCCTTGAGACGCGTTTCTACCAGAGAAGAAACAGAAATGTTTGAAAACCTGGAGGATCTTAAAAATGTGCGTTTTAAGGCCCTTAAATTTACTAAGGGATGGTATGTGATTAATAGCTGCGGACCGATTGAAAATGTTCAAAATCAAATAGATGCCATACTGGACGATTTAGACCAAAATAACCGTTAAATTATAAATAAGGCCATAATATGATTTAATGGATTATATGTCGAATTATTATTTATAAATTGATTTTATAAATTGACTAATATCCAAAACAAAATTTTATTGCTAATTAAAGTCAAAATATTAACTATGACATTTCCAAACCATTCTAAATTGGGAATAATAGGAATTTTAATTATAGTTCTTTTTTTGTCGATTTCAATGGCCTTTGCTCACCAGCCCCGTCTGGACAGTGCCAACAGCACCATTGCCAATCCAATTGTGGTTAAAAATCCCGAAATATCACAGGCTTTTTACGGACAGTTAAATGAAAATCCAGTTTATTATAAAATCCAGAGCAATAAACAATTCCAATTGTATACCAATATCCTGGTTCCAGATATTCCTGGAGCAAGTAGCCAGTTAATGTCCGTGCAAATAACTGATTCTTCTGGTAAAACCATAGGTCTGCTTGATGCTAAAAATAGTACTTGGGCTCCATATTTTGAAGAATTTGGTGGAGATTATTATCTTAAAGGCCCTGAATTCAACCAGACCGTGCCAGCAGGAACCTATTTTATTAAAGTTTTTAATGGCAATAACCAGGGAAGATATTCATTGGCCATAGGAGATATAGAGTCTTTTCCACCGGCTGAAACTATGAGCACTATCTTTTTATTACCTCTGATTAAAGCAGATATATTCAAAGTGCCTGTAGCTGAGTTATTCCTACAATTTTTAGGATTAATTCTGGCCATGGGAACATTCATAGTACTTTATGTTCTCCTTATAAGATCTCGCAAATCAATTGCCACCTTAGAAGTAGCAAAAACAGTTTATAGTGCAATAAATCCAATAATGTTAATTGGAGTAGCTATTACTGCAGTAATGTGGATTCTAACATATTATAAAAACACATTTAGTATATTGGGAATAATCGAAACAATTCTGCTGATAATGATATTATTAATGCATTGGGGTCTTAATTCAAAACTAAATAAATTGTCCTCAGAAAAAATACCTAGCAAATTGAGCACTTTACTCCTATTATTCTGGATTGTGTTTTTATTTTTGAGAATAGTGCTAATTCAAAGTTAATCCCGTGCTAAAATAGATATAAAATTAAATTTTTTTTATTTTTTTATATTAGTAATAAACTATTTATATAAATTATTTCAATTATTTATTAATTCTGTAAATAGCTAGTCTATTATAATTATTATTGATTAAATTTAAATAAAATTAGTGGAGGGAGCAATATAAGTCCTATAGAATATTTTTTATCCATATTGGGCGTTTTTTTATTAGGAATTGTTGAACTATGGGCCGCCGTTCCTGCAGGCTTTGTTTTAAGCCTTAATCCAATTATAATAGGTGTGGGCAGTTCATTAGGGGCCATTTTGGCAGCATTTATAGTCATTGTGCTTGGAGAAAATATTAGAAATCGGATTTTAAAAAGTGTGGATAAGCCAGAAAGTAGTAAAGGAAAGTTATTAAGAAAAATATGGAATAAATACGGAATAATAGGCCTTGGTCTGCTTTCACCATTATTATTTGGGGCTCCCCTTGGTGCGGCCATTGGAGTTGCTTTGGGAGCGCCCAGAAAGCGTCTTTTTTTGTGGATGAGCGTGGGAATAATAATGTGGACAATTATCCTTGTAATTTTAGTTTTACAGGGAATTAATATAGCTTCAACATTTTGAAGAATCAAATAATACTGTAAAAATAAAATTAGACTTCAATTTATATTTTATTTATTATTTTATTGATTGTTATGGTCAATATTATTCAGTTAATAAATAGAATAATAAAAGTTAACATTTAAACCTAAAAAAATATTTCAGACAATATTTTTAAGGATATTAGCTTAAGCAAAAGATTTAATAGTAAAATGGCTAAATTAAAAAGAAACTGTATGTAAAAAGTTATAAGGAATATTAAAAGAAGTCTAATAAAATTAATTATAAAAAATAATTAATGGTCATTTAATAAATTTCATATAAATTTTAAAAGATTATATATTCCCTAAAACTAAATAAGAACAGATTTATTATATATCAAGATTATATATTCCCTAAACTCAATATAGTATATTGATTAAGAGTGACCAGAAGAATATTATTTTGTGCTTACTAATCACATTTTTTTAAATTAGTTTAAAAGGTGTTACAATTGGATAAAATAAAAATAGCGATAATCGGTGTGGGTAATTGTGCAAGTTCCCTCATCCAAGGGATACATTATTACAAGGACAAAAAGAGCGAGGACGCCATAGGACTCATGCACTGGGAAATAGGTGGCTACCAACCAAAAGACATAGAAGTAGTAGCAGCTTTTGATGTTGACAAGCGAAAAGTTGGAGAAGACGTTAGCAAGGCCATATTTGCTAAACCCAACTGTACAAAAGTATTCTGTGATAAAATACCAGAAAGTGGAGTTAAAGTATCCATGGGCCATGCCCTGGATGGTGTTGCTGCCCACATGAAAGACTACGAAGATAATTACACATTTATAAAAGCTGATGCAGATCCAGCTGATGTGGTTAAAGTCTTAAAAGAAAGTGGGGCTGAAATACTCTTGAATTATCTACCCGTAGGTTCTGAAGAAGCCACCAAATTTTATGCACAGTGTGCACTGGATGCTGGGGTGGCCTTCATCAACAATATGCCAGTTTTCATTGCCAGTAACCCAGAATGGGCTGCTAAATTTGAGGAAAAAGGAATACCAATTGTTGGTGACGATATTAAAGCCCAAATAGGAGCTACAATAACTCACAGAACCTTGGCCAATTTATTTAAAGATAGAGGAGTCAAATTAGACCGTACTTATCAAATTAACACTGGCGGGAACACTGATTTTCTTAATATGCTCAACAGGGATCGTTTAGATTCTAAAAAGGAATCAAAAACTGAAGCTGTACAATCTGTTTTAAGTGAAAGAATGGATCCCCACAACATACACATTGGGCCCAGCGATTACGTGCCATGGCAAGAAGACAATAAAATTTGTTTTTTGAGAATGGAAGGTAAGACCTTTGGAGATATCCCCATGAATATTGAGCTACGTCTAAGTGTAGAAGATTCTCCTAACTCCGCAGGATGTGTAATTGATGCCATCCGATGCTGTAAATTAGGATTAGAACGTGGAATTGGTGGACCTCTAATCTCCATATCATCATATACCATGAAGCATCCTCCAGAACAGTTTACTGATGATAAAGCTGCAGAAAAGGTTGATGAATTTATTGAAGGAAAATTAGAAAGGTAATTAATACTTTAATGTCTATTTAAATTAAAATTCAAATCCAATATTCTCTTTTTTATTTTATTAGTTTATTTCTATTTTTGAATTTATTGAATCAATTTGATATTAAATACATTAAAAAAATGAATTACTGTTTAAATATTGTTTAAACATAGTTTAAACACTTTCATCATCCTGTTTTAAAAATTAGATTAAAAAATAGCTTTAATTTAATTAAAAATAGTTAAATCTTATTTTAATATAAAATCTAAAAAATGAAAAATAAAATAAAATTAATAAAAAAATAAAAAATTAGTCTTCTTTTACTTCGATACAAGCATTAGGACAAACATCGATGCAGACTTCGCATTCATTGCATTCTTCCACGTTTTGCACCTTTATTTTCTCCCCATCAATTACCAGGATTTCCATAGGGCAAACATCGACGCATTCTCCACACTCTGCTCCATCGCAGTTTCCATCATCTATGATTATTTTTGGCATAATATCTACCTTGTTTATATTTTAGTTATTTTGTAAATTTTTGTTAATGACAATTAAATTTACTTATTATTGTCATGATTTATAACAATAAGAGTAATTGAAATTTTAAGCATATAACTATATTCCTTAAAATCAGGTTTATGTTGAATCATTAATACTAGTGACCTGATATTGATGATTAATTATGTTGATAAAAAAATGGATAATTTTTGGAAGGGATTCAGCATATAAATATTTCGGTAGTTTATTCTAAAAAAATAAGAGTAATTATCAATAAAAGAATACCAATTGAGAAGTATATATGCTAGTTTTGACTATTAAATATAGATAATATAAAAATTTACATATTATAATTTAATGATAATTTAATGTTTGTGAGGGTCACAATGAAAGGAATAAAAATTATAGAGACTGCATTCCGAGATGCACATCAGTCTCTCCTGGCAACCCGGATGAGAACCGAAGATATGCTCCCTATTGCTGAAGAAATGGATAAAATTGGGTACTTCTCATTGGAAGCATGGGGTGGTGCAACATTCGATACTTGCATTAGATATTTAAATGAAGATCCATGGGAAAGGCTAAGAAGCCTAAAAGAACTTGTAACTAAGACTCCCCTACAGATGCTCCTTAGAGGACAGAATTTAGTTGGTTACAAACATTATCCCGACGATATTGTTAAAAAATTCGTGGAAAAATCTTATGAAAATGGAATAGATGTTTTCCGGATTTTTGATGCATTAAATGATGTTCGAAACATGGAATATGCCATGAAGGTGGCCAAAGAGCAAGGAGCTTATGTTCAGGGAGTAATAAGTTACACTACCAGCCCCTACCACACTCTAGAAAAATATGTGGAATTTGCCAAAGAATTAGAATCTCTAGAATGTGATTCCGTTGCTATAAAAGATATGGCAGGATTAATTTCACCACACGACACTTACGAACTGGTTAAAACATTAAAAGAAGAAACAGATTTAAAAGTGAATCTGCACTGCCATTGTACCAGTGGTATGACTCCCATGAGTTATTATGCTGCCTGTCAAGCTGGAGTGGATCTTTTAGACACCGCAATTTCCCCACTTGCCTGGGGAACATCACAGCCACCAACTGAAAGTATGGTAGCTGCTCTTAAAGACACTCCCTACGATACTGGCCTTGATTTGAAAGCATTGAACCATATTAAAAAATACTTTGAAGGAATTAGGAAAAAATACAGTAGTATTCTGGATCCAATTGCAGAACAAATCGATACTGATGTTCTGATTTACCAGATCCCCGGAGGAATGCTTTCTAACCTGGTTTCACAGCTTAAAGCCCAGGATTCACTGGATAGATACGAAGATGTATTAATAGAAATGCCTAAAGTAAGGAAAGACATGGGATATCCCCCATTAGTTACTCCTACCAGCCAAATTGTAGGTATTCAAGCAGTAATGAATGTTTTAGATGATGAAAGATACAAAAGGGTCTCCAATGAAGTTAAAGAATACTTCAAAGGATACTATGGAAGGCCACCTGCACCAGTAGATCCTGAAATCGCCAAACAGATAATTGGTGATGAAAAACCTATTGACTGTAGGCCTGCAGACATTCTAGAACCTCAATACGCACGATATGAGAAAGAAGGAAAAGAAATGGGAATTATTCATAAAGAAGAAGACATCCTAACTTTTGCTCTTTACCCTGCAGTAGCCCCTAAATTCTTAAAAGGAGAGGCTGAAGCAGAAACTTTGCTACCTCCTTCCGAAAGTAATGGTTCTTGTGATATTTCAGCTATTCCTACAGAATACAATGTGGAAGTAGATGGAGACCAATTCGAAGTAAAAGTTGTCCCTACAGGATACATCAGCATCGAAGAAACTGAAAACATTAAACCCCCATCCGGACCTGTAGAAGGAGGAGTTAGCTCCACCATGCAAGGAATGGTTCTTAAATTAAAGGTTAATACTGGAGATAAAGTGAATGAAGGAGATGTGGTGGCCGTTATTGAAGCCATGAAAATGGAAAATGATATCCAGGCCGCTCATTCTGGAACCGTTGCGGAAATATTCACTGCCGAAGGGGAAACCGTGAATACTGGTGATACATTGATGATTATTAAGTAAAATAGCCTTTTATTTTCCTTTTTTGAGATATTTAATGTAAAGTTATCAATAGTCTATTTTTTGTTAAATCCTTCTTTTTTAAAATGATAAATAAACTTTTGATATCATTAAATTATATTATAAAACCAGTAATTATGCCAAAAAGGAGCCCATAGTGTTTCTAATATTGCAGCAAATAACAATAGAAATATAATTCTTGGAACCGTATTCATAAGTTCATTAGAAAGTATATCCTTTAGTTCCAAAGGTATTTCCTGTCTAAAAAGAGTTTTCCAGTCATTTTTATAGGTCTTGAAAGATGTTTTCAGTACTACTAACCCCGAATCAAATGCGAGTAATATGGCCAGAAACTCAGGATAAGTGTTTAAAAGACCAAATATTAGTATTAAAGTTTTTATTAACCCATATTCTAAAATTCCTGCCGATATAATGGTTCCAATAAAAATGAAATTCATTACTAAAACCAGAAATGGTATAATTAAAGCCAATCCACCAATTATAATAATAAAACTTACCATCAAATTAGAAGAAAAAACTACAAATAGAAATGAAATCTCTTCAAAAAATGTTCCATAATAAGTTGTTGAATAAAAATCATTTATCAACTGTAGACCAAGAATCTGTGCTGAAAAAAGGCAGGTTATTACTGCTCCCATGCAAAGTGCTAAGAACATAAGTGAAATCGATATCTTTGAGGGTAAAAAACCTTTTACAAAATTATTCATGAAAAGCACCATCCTAAAAAGTTAAACATGAATATTATAACAATTAAAACACCAATTCTATCAATAAATAAATAAATTTCATCTTTTAACAAATTTTTTTCTCTTTTAATCATGTTTAAGGTTATAAAAACCCCTGAATCCATGGATAACACCATTATATACATAAAATAAAGGTTGAAAATGATTGAACTTATTTTTAAGTTCAATAAATTATTTCCCAATGCAATTGAATTTATGATGAAACTACTTAATGAAATTAAAAATCCAAAGGGAACTATAATACTCGTAATACATATCTTAAAATCTGAAAAAATATTTATTATAAAACTAAAACCATCCCACGGAGACAAATATGGAATAGATTCCCCTGAAATCAAACTAATTAGTTCATTTTGTAGAAATGTATTTAATCCCGATGGATTATAATATCCCCAAAAAAGCCCAACCAATATAATAAAAAATGTAAAAAATAGGAGTGGAACTCCCACATTTTTACGTGGCAAAAATATTTTCCCGACCACTAGTTATCACCTTTTTTTGTTCTTTTTTGATTTTTGGTATCCCCAATAAATATATGCAGCAGCACACATGATACAAACTGCACCAATAATTATAAGTGGTGCGATTTTGCCTTTAATACCTTGCATTTCTTCATTATTTAATGTTTTATAGGTTTTTGTATTGATAGATGTATCATTAGTATTTAAAGTGGAGTTAATTAAATTTTCATTAGTATTTAAAGTGGAGTTAATTAAATATTCATTTGGATCTGTTATCACAAGTGCATTTCCACTATAATACTTTTCAAAATCTTCTTTGCTAAATTCAACATTTCCTAAAGAAGGATCAGCCAGTATAACACTATTTTCAGTTACTGCAATTACTACACTATAGTGGGGATCACCGTTAATATTCAAGAAAACAATATCATTTGCTTGTAAATCATCAACAGCTAAATTCATACCAACCGCGTTTAGGCCTTTTTCTTTGGCAGCTTTGGCCAGACCATACATAGTTGTCCCTGATTCATCCGTTCCAGCAAGATCTGCAAGCTCTTTTTCAGTAGTATTTATACCCATATTACTCAAAACAGTTGCCAAAGCTGCGGGTCCACAAGTATAATTTGTAGATTGCATCACAATACTTGTGGTATCAATTTCATTGTCTTCAGTTTGATTTAAGGACGAATTTCCAATGTTTTGATCGGAATCATTAATTCCATTTTTACTATCTAATATATTTTCTCCAGTATCATTTTGTATTAAAATATCAGAATCAATACCTTTTCCGTTCTCAGACATATAATCCTCGGAAAATTGGGCAGAAACTGAAGTTGCACATGCAGGAGACACACCAACAATCAATGCCACCAACAAAATCGCGAATATCGCTCTCATAATAATACCTCCTAAAGTTGTAATAATGGATTAAGTATTATTTTATATAATATTTTATATTATTTTAATATAGTATTAATTTATATAAATGCTATAACAAAAAATAATATTCAAATGCCTATTTATTTAAGTTTTTTAGCATTTAATAAAATATTTAAGCCATATCCACATTCCTAATTAAAAATTATAATATTTATACGTAATAATATAATAAATAATATGTTTAAATCAATTTTTATATTATGGAAAACAGTATTTTTGAAAAAAAATAGAAATAAAAAATGTAGCCTATTCTGGAACCGTTGAGGAAATATTCACTGCCGAAGGGGAAACAGTGAATACTGGCGATACATTGATGGTTATTAAATAAAATAGCCTTTTATTTTCCTTTTTTGCAATAAATAATCTTAAGGTTTTTTTATTTTTTTATTTTTAGTTTTTGAATAAACTTTTCAGTTAATAGCTGATCGTGAATAATTTTAAAATCAAATATTTTCAATTTATTAACTAATAATCAGATACAATTAATCACTAATAATGGTTCAGAATGAACTGGTTAAAAAGGAATAATTGATAGGAATTAAGGTAATTACCATGATCGAATACGAAGGACTACTAATTTACACCATCCCTGAGGTTTATGAACCTGCAGAAGACACCTATTTACTAGCAAAAAACTTAGATATTCAAAGAAAAGACGAAGTGCTGGAAATAGGGACTGGAACTGGATTAATAGCAGTTTACACAGCCCAAAGGACAAAAAACGTGGTGGCCACTGATATAAATGAGCACGCCATTAAATGCGCCTTGAAAAATACTATTTCTAACAAGACTTACAATTTAGAGCTCAGACAGGGCGATCTTTTTGAACCCGTGCAAGGTGAAAAATTCGACCTTATTTTATTCAACACCCCGTACTTGCCTACTTCTGAAGATGAAAAATTGGATGATGAATTAAATGCTGCCTTTGATGGTGGAGAAGATGGAAGAGAAACCATTGACAAATTTATTGATGAAGTTACGGATTACCTCAAAGAAAGTGGTCGGGTGCAACTGGTACAGTCCTCACTATCAGATAATGAAAAAACCTTGCAAAGATTAGAAGCACTGGGGTTTGAAGCGGAAATCACGGCTCGTGAAAAGTGTTTCTTTGAAGAGATCGTGGTTATAACTGGAAAATTAAATAAATCAGATTAAAACGTTTAACCATTTGAATAACTCTAGATTTACTTCATTTTAAAAAAAAATTAAGCAACAATTAGTTTTAGTATTCAAGATTAAGTAATAAAATTTAAATAATAAAATAACACTTTATTATTAAAGATTTAAAAATCAATAATAAGGAGGCGATACAATAATCAAAAAAGGAACTATCATTGCACTATTAGTGCTCTCACTTTTCGTATGTGGCCTGCAAATGGCCAGTCCAGTAGCTGCAGCTAAATTAATAGACCATGGATCACATTATGATTCTGAATCAAGCACAGCAACTACTTGGAAAACCTATCAGTACAGTGCTAACTATATTATCGTTAAAATGAAAACTTATCAAAAAGGTAAGATAAAAGATACCTCAACGATTACTATTAAAAAAGTCAGTGCTAAAAAATTAAAATTAGTTCAGGTTTTCCAAACCAAAGAAAAAAATCCTGACGGACTGATGAGTTACTTTTACGTTAAAGGAACTACTTATCTAAAATACTCATCAAATGCCCGTAAATTCTATTATAATGAGATTAGGCCCGGTTTGTTAGAAGGTTCATTATGGAGTGTGAGTTAAATAGTTTTAATCACACTTAAATTTTATTTTTAAATTATTTAAAGTAAAATTTGTTAAAATAATCTGAATTAATTGATTTTATCACACTTTTTGCAAATAAACCGCCTGAATCATGGGAACCATTTTGTATTCGCCGGAGTTAGGGTCTGGTATGGAAGCAAGGTCACCATATTCACCATATACCGTAACTGTAGTTCCTGCATTAAATGGAGCATTTGAACTTAATAAATTAGGAATATTTTGATCTAATTCTTCGGATTAATAATTAATTTCAAAAAAATCCAACAGATAAATAATGAAAAAGTAATAAAAATAGGTTTAAAATAACAAATCATTTATAATCAGTTTTATCCACCACACCGGCCATTTCAAAGGCCCTTTTACGTCTCATACAAGATTCACAAAGTCCGCAGTGTTGTTCTTCACCCATATAACATGAATAACTCATTTCCATAGGCGCGTCTACTTTTTCACCCATTTCAACAATCTCATTCTTATTCAAATCAATAACTGGAGCCTCAATTTGAACTCCTTCTAAGGTCCCAATTTCAAGAGTCTTATTAAAGGCCTCTAAAAATTCTCGAGAGTTATCTGGAAAAGTAACTGCTTCTTCCAAATCCCAGCCCACAATAATTATTTCTGCATCCTCGGCCTCGGCAAAAGCTGTGGCGATGGCCGTGAATACTACATTTCTTCCGGGGACCCATACTTTACGGGCAGTTTCATCGCAGATTTCTTTATCATCCAGTTTATCACTTTCTAATTGAGGAACTTCTTTTTCATGGACAGTTAGGGCAGATTTTCCCAATTTACCCAGCCAGGATAAATCCATGACCGTGTGTTTAATTCCTAATTTTTGACAAATTTGTTTAGATGATTCAATTTCCCTATTAGCACTGCGTTGGCCATAATCAAAAGTTAAAGCATGAATTTCATATTCTTCTTTTAAAGCAGAAGTGGCTACAGTAGAATCCAATCCTCCAGAAAGGACTGAAATTGCTTTTTTCTGTTTCTGTGGCATTATTATTCCTCATATATAAAATTTTAATTAAAATTAATTTAAGCCTGATTTAAATTGACTATTAAATTTATTGACTATTAAAAATTAGTTAAAATAAATTATTAGTAATTAGTTACTAATAACCATATTAAACTCTTTTATTCATCAGGACTATTTAAATATTCTTTAAAAGCTTTATTTGCCTTTTCCATTACATCTTTAAGTGGGATTCCAGTTTCTTCAGAAACCCTGCGAGCATCCTCATATTCTGCACGAGAATTTATTATTTGGGATCCCATCATCCCTAATTTAAATCTTATTTTTCTTTTTCCTTTAATATCCACTTCTAGAGGAACTATCTTTCTATCAAGAATACTTCTATGAACTTGTGGAAAAGTTCTAACGCCTAAAGTACCCGTTTCACTGAATATGGCCCCCAAAACGTTTTCAGAATCTTTTGATTTGCATATGACTCTTAAAAGCTGCCCAGGCCTATTTTTCTTCATGATTATCGGTATCAAAGCTACATCCAATGCACCATCTTTCATTAAGCGCTTAAAAATGTGGCCCATGACTTCTCCACTTAAATGATCAATATTTGTCTCCAGCAAAACTATTTTATCTTGTTTAACTGGACTTAAGCCTCTACTAACCCTAAGAACATTTGGAAAATCAAGATCCATGCCTCCCGCACCATATCCTGTACTCTGGTGCATGAATGGGGGATAAAATTCCTGGAAGTCTTGAACCATAGTCATTAAAAGAGCAGCCCCTGTAGGTGTGGTTAGTTCCTTGTTCACCGGGCCTCCAAAGCTGGCAGCCCCTTTTAAAATATCTAATGCAGATGGAGAAGGTATGGGAATTCTTCCATGGGCAGTTTCATTAGCTCCTCCACCAAGAGCAGTGGGAAGGCCATAAATAACTTCCTTATCAAAATTCAAATCAAAATAAGCAAATGCAGAACCAATTACATCAGCCACCGCATCAGCAGCACCCACTTCATGAAAATGTATTTTAGATAATGGTAATCCATGTATTTGAGATTCAGATTCAGCAATTCTCTGGAAAACCGCACGAGAAAAGGCCATAATTCTCTCATCAATGAATTCATGATTTATTTTTTCCAGTTGTTCTAAAAAGTCCATGTATTTAATTGAGTGAATTTCATCGCATTTCACATTCACATAGGTGGCCTGAATACCCGATTTATCTACAGATGAAACATCAACATCTGCCCCTCCAAAAAAAGACGCTGAATATTCCATTACCTCTTTTACTTTTTCTTGGTGAGCTCCTAAATCGATTAAAGCTCCCACCACCATATTTCCTGAAATTCCTGCTGTTTGAGGATCAATTATAACTACCATGGTTCTACACCAGTTTAAATGATTATAATAAATAAAAATCTAATTGAATATCTATATTAATAATTTAATAAATCATTGGTAAATTTTTGTATAACAATACTGATTATCTAAAAATAAAACTAAAAATATTCTAAGAATTAGAGATATTATAGAAAATATTAAAAATATTTAATAAAAATTTAAAATTAAAAAATTAATAGAAAACCTTGATTTCACTGTTTTGGAGAATTAACAATTATTCTGCGGATAGGAACCTCAACAATAGTGTATCTTTCGTTTTCCATGGTTTCAGCGATTTCTTCAATAATAGCATCCACTCGCTCCTCGTCTAATACAGAACACACTAAAATAGCATCTCTGGCCGAGTCCCTAATAACAGATATAGCTGATTTAGGATCTTCCTTAATAGCAAAGCCCTGCCATTCCTGAGGAGAAATCCCCTTATATTCCACAATATAAAAGCCCGTTACCCCTTTTTCTGATAATATATTCATTATCTTTCCCAGGTTCTCCACTTCTACAAAAACCCGAAGATGAACTTTCATTATACCACCTTTTTATTAAATATGTTGCCCACATTATATAATAATGGTGATTTAATGGAAAAGGCCACTCAAATAAACATATCAGATTCAAAAGTTCATCAAACTTCAGATTTTGTTTTAATCAGTCGAAAAAAGGGTTTTGACAGTATTAGTCTTTGTGATGTAGGTTCTGGATTCAAAAATGTGGAGAATATATTTTGCACATCTCTTTTTACCGAAAATGGATGTAAAATAACTGATGATGAGATTTTAAATAAATCTAACAATCATACTCCACCCATAACATTTTCTGGGCCTTCTGCAGGAATAGTAAACAATACAACAAATCAAAATTTTTATATTAAAAATTCTAAAGATTTTACCACAATTATTGGCCTTGAAAAATTCCAAAAAGAGAAATTAAGTGATAATTTAGAAAAATTAGAAAATTATCCACATAATATACCAAATTTAGATATTATACTAATTATAAACCAATCATTATCCGCTGAAAATCTTTTATTATGCTTTAAAACTGCTTTGGAAGCAAAAAATTTTGCTTTGGAAAATTTAGGAATATCTTTGAATTTGAGAAATAAATTAAGCAATGATAATTCCATTATAGTTGCTTGTACTACCTTTTCAGATAACCCTGATGCAAATACTGCTCAAAATGTTACGGCGAATATTAATGAGAACATAAACGAGCTTTTAAATTCAATAAAATCTTTTGTAACTGAATCTTGCACCAATGCCCTTGAAGAATCTGGATTTTCATTGGGAATTTTAGATTATATTCATGAACAAGGAATAAACATTGATGATATGGTAGAAGCCGGTATGGAGCTTTGTGTAGGAGTAGAAGTTGATCAAGTCTTAAAAGATAAATTAAAAAAACAGATATTAAAATCTTTAGAGGATTTAAATGTAATTGCCCTTTTAATGGCCGCATTTCGAGTGGAAGAGACCTTTCAAAACCATCGTGTTCGTGAAGTTAATGTAGATGATGATCCAGCTTATTTATACACCGATGAAGTTCTGGGAATAGCAATCTCCAACCAAATTGCAGGAACCAAAGCTACATTTAATTTTAAACGCTATGATGAAGAAAAACCAGGTATAATAAGCACATTAGGGCCCATGGTAGATGACATAATTGCTGGTTTAATTGCGGGTTGTATGTCCAAGATATTTGAAGAATAATAGATACAAATAAATAAAATATAGAATTATTTAGTTAATTTATTAATTATATAAATAATAATTTTTATTATAAATTTTAAAAAAGATTTCAAATGGGATGCAAACTCGGGCCGGAGATTTTCAGATGTTACAGAGAAAAGAAAAACCACTTAGAAGCAGTAGTTATCATAAAAGTCTTAATCGGCAAGAAGAACATGTATGGTATAGGGTAATTCCTGGACTGATATCCTTTTCCACCATACTACCCATAAATATCCACACAAGCATTGCGGAAATGGCAAGATATACTTGGATGTGGCCTTTAATTGGGGGCTTTATTGGAGTATTAGTAGGGTCGGTAGGATTAATATTATCCAATGTCTTCATGTTTTCACCCATAGTTACAGGTGCTGTGGTCTATAGCTTTGCCATATGGTTCACCGGATTTCATCATCTAGATGGTTTAATGGATTTAGGCGATGCCCTAATGGCCCATGGCACTCCGGAACGTAAAATAGAAATTATGCGCGATTTAAGAATTGGAACCGGAGGTATTGCACTATTCTTTATGGTAGCTGTTACCACAGTAGCCGCTATTGCAACTTTACCCATCCTTAACATATTTTTAGTATTGTTTATATCAGAAATAGGTGCCAAAATGGGATTGATAAGTTGTTGCCTTGTATCCACCCCTATTGGTAATGGAACTGGGCGTCATTTCATAGAAGCCATAAATTTACCATATTTTATTTTAATCACTTTAATCACATCCATTATTGGCCTTCTGGCCCTTAATTGGGTGGGCCTAATTGGTATTCTGGGAGGAATCACCGGTGGGCTTATTACTGCATTATATGTCAAAATAAATATGAAATATGCTACTGGAGACGTTCTGGGAGCTTCCAATGAAATAGCTCGAATGACAGCTATTTTAGC
This sequence comes from Methanobacteriaceae archaeon, assembly GCA_023249725.1. Lineage (GTDB taxonomy): Archaea > Methanobacteriota > Methanobacteria > Methanobacteriales > Methanobacteriaceae > UBA349. The sequence continues at coordinate 27,313 of JAHFBZ010000006.1, read as the reverse complement.
TATGATACTGGTTTTTACCTGGATTTAATTAAATTAGAATTATAATCAGTTTTAATCTATTTTAAGAATTAAATTATTTTTATTAAAAATCATATTAATGGAATAAGTAGAAATATAATGAATTTAAATTTAATAAAAGAGAATAAGTAAATAATTACTTTTAATTTTATTATTATTTAAATTAGTTATTAAGGGACTTGTTTAACATGATTATCAGTGTTTTAAGATTAGATCATCGCCGCAGAAGAGATGCTAGAATCACCACCCACGTTTGCCTTACGGCTCGGGCCTTTGGGGCAAGTGAAGTGATTTTAAGTGGAGAAAGAGACAAAAAACTCATGGAAAATGTGGAAGACGTTCGAGAAAGATGGGGTGGATCCTTTAAGGTCTCCTATCAAAAGAACTGGGACAATTTAATTGAAGAATGGCAGAAAAATGGTGGAGAAGTTATACATCTAACTATGTACGGTACACCGGTCCAGGAAGCAGTTCCCGAGATTCAAAAGAGTGAAAAAGATAAACTTATAGTTGTTGGAGGGTCTAGAGTTCCGACCCCAGTTTATAATGCCGCAGATTGGAATGTTTCAGTTACTACCCAGCCCCATTCTGAAGTTTCCTCACTGGGCGTATTCATGCACATGCTAATGGATGGAAAAGAGTTTGATCTGGATTTTAAAGGTGGAAAACTGGAAGTAGTCCCTTGTGCTGAAGGAAAACAGATTATAACTCATGAAGAATTTGAGGATTAATTAGCGACTTAAAAAAATAAAAAATAAACCCCCTCAGGAGTTTCACTTGAAGATTTAATTTTATTGAGTTAATTGCCTGCCAAAAGTGGTTAACTCAAAATCATCATATTCAACAAATCCTAAAGTTTTATAACAATCAATTAAAGGTAGTTTTCGTAAGCTATTGGGATTTAATCCTGTTTTTTGGCCTAAACCAATTAAATAATACTTGAAATCCGGACCTAATTTTGTTTTTAGCCTGCATCCTTTGCCAATGGCCACTAATTCTTCTTTATCCATGTCTTCAGTGAGATTATTTATTCTAAGCATTAATTTAGCAGTAGGATGTTTATAAGAACCCATTTGAAGCCCATATAATACAGTCCCTGGAACCATTAATTCCTCTGCCATTTCAGTTTCAGTCAATCCCTTGAATTTTCTATATCCCAATACTAAGTCTTTTAGTTCATACACAATTTATGCCTCCTAATTTCTATGAATATAGTATGATCACACCAGCATAAATAATTTTTTATAAAAAAGTATTACTATTGTTTTTTTGGAGAAATGAAGGTTATTGTAATATTTAAAATAAAATTAAGGCCATAGGTAGTTTTTAATATTGTTATATATGGAATAATTGGTTGATTTATATAATCAAAGGATAAAACAAAACAACAGGCAACCTCAATTAAGCTTTATAAAATTAGTATATAATTAATTAATTAATTTTGGCCAGTAGCTCTTCCCGTGATTTTTTAGCCTCTTCATAATCCGGATCTAATTTTAATGCTTCATTAAAGGCATTTAATGCATCTTTTTTCTTATCCAAACACAAGAGTATTTCTCCTTTTGTAAGCCAAATATGTGGAATTTTAGAATCTATTTTTAAAGCCATATCAATGTATTTCATAGCTTCTTGACATTTTCCAAGTTTTCTAAGCGCATCACCTTTATTATTTAATAAACCAGCAGATTTAGGACTATAACGAGAGCTTTATCAAAGCATTTTAGTGATTCTTCCATTTTTCCCATCCTACTCAAAGCAACACCCTTGTTATTCCAAACGGTGTGAAAATTTTTGTTTGATTCCAACGCCTTATTAAAATATTCCAACGCTTTTTCATAGTCCCTTTCTTCAATATAAATCAAACCAGCCATATTAAATATTAAAGAGTTTACTAAAAGTTTTGACAGACTAAATATCTTAATTTCTACCTTATATTTTAAACTTAACGCATTATCTATAGACTGTAATGCTTCCTCATATTTACCAATCTTTTGAAGAGTAAAAGATTTACCAGCCAAAGCCAAGGGATTATTAGGATCATTTTTTAAAATTTTACTAAAATAATCATATGATTCTTCATATTTACCACTATCAAGCATTTTAATTCCTTTATTAAATTCAGAAATCTTCCTCCTAACCCTATAAAACGGCACAGCCCATAATAAAATAAGGACAAATAGTAAACTTATTGTAATTTTCTTTTCAGGGCTAGAAAAAGGAAAAGTAAAAACCAAATAAATCAGTATTCCACCGAATACAAACAATATTATCCGGGTGACTATCTTATTTGAAAAACCTTTATATCCATGTAATCCAGTTATCACTAAAATAATGCCACCTATACCTGCAATAATAACGAAAGAGTCTTGCATTAATTGATAAAAAATTAAAGCAAAAATTATACAAAAAGAACCAACAATTAACTGTCCAGTGCTAGAATCATTCCTCATTTAATCCATCCCCATATCAACAATCAACAAACCACTATCCAAAAAATACACTAACAGTCAATCAAGATTCAGAAGATAAAATTTCTTCTTTAGCTTTTTTAGAATCTTCATAATCAGGATCAATCTCTAAAGCTTCATCAAAACACTTTAAAGCTTCTTTGTATTTTTCAATATTTTTTAGTGCAGTTCCCTTATTATACCAAGCCATCTCATCACCACAATATAATTCTAAAGCCTTATCAAAGCAATTTAGTGCCCTTTGATACTCTTTAAGTTCTATAAGAACCATACCTTTGTTAGTCCAATGTACGTTGAACTGGGGGAATAATTCCAAAGCTTTATCACAACATTCAACTGCTTCTTTATATTTACCAAGTTTTTTAAGAATAATGCCTTTATTGTTCCATGCTTCAAAATTCTTTGGATCTAAATCTAAAGCATTTTCGTAACATTCCAGAGCATTCTCATATTTGTTTAGATAATTAAAAGCATCCCCTTTAAAGCTCCAATCTTTGCTAGACTCTGGTGTTAAATCCAATACTGCAAGGTAAAGTTTTGATGCTTCTTCATATCTCCCCATAAGTTCTAAAGTTATATTTTTATTTTTTATTCCAGTAATGTCACCCGGGTCAAGTTTTAAAGCTTCATTATCACATTCTAACGCCTTTTCGTATTCACCTTGTTTTAAAAATTCTTTGCCTCTTCGCATTAGTGATCTTCTTTTCAATTTATTTTGAATATTATCAAAAACCATTTTCAACCACCACCAGAGCTACTGGATGTAGAATTATTGGTTTTATTTGCGCTTTGTTCCCAAAAATCCTGAGCTGATCCCAAAATAGTATCATGTAAATGACCTAATGTTAATACATCTAACATGAACAAACCACCAATTACACCCACACTGCCTTTAGCAACCGCTGTCGGATTTCCTGCTTTAATACCATTCCAAGTATCTATGCCCTGATTTTTTATAAAACGACAAGTACTTCGGATTGCTTCTGAAATTAAATCAGGATCTAAATCCGGTCCCCCATCACGAAATTTATATGTTCCATCTTCTTGAAGTTCTCCAACTTGATTACCAACTATAATATCTTTATTCTGTTTTTGGGTTATATACTGAATTCCTAACTCTGAAAGTACATTAAGTTTCGTTATAAAAGAATGTATATCTACCTTAATATTCCTTATATCTTCTAAATTCTTTTGCACGTTTGGATTATTTTGAATATATCTATTTGATTCATCATAAACTCCTTGTGGTGGCCCAGATCCCATTCCAAAGAACTGATGCATAATATCCCACCCTAAATCCAAAACATTATTATTTCTTAAGTAGTTAGCAGTATTATACCAGCCGTTTTGTTCAGCATCTGCTGCCAAATTAGGCCTGGCAACCCCCATAATCATTAATACAGTCACAGGCACTAACACTGGTGCTATAAATGTCAATACACCTTCCAAATTGATAGTTCCGCCCGCTGCAATCAAGGACCCCATTAAATCAGAAAAAATAGTCCCTAATGATGTCACCGTACTACCAATAATAAAAGGAAAAGTTGAATTCAAATTCGGATTACTACTATCCAATTGTTCAGCCAAATCAAAGACCCACTCTGCTTGCTGGTCAAAATAACAATAACTACCAGAAATAGTAGAATTCATAATCATAACATCTCTTAAAATACCCGTTTCAGGATCCAAAACCAAAAACAACGTATTATCACCCGATTTCATCACCAAATAACCATTACTCATGAACATATCAGGCATTAGCCCATTAAATATTTCCTGACCCAAACCAATAGTAATAGAAGTACCATTACCTCCCGGGAATAATGATTCTCCAACCATATGCTCAAGCGGATTAATAGCCGCCGAACAAGCATAACGGAACGCCATAACATTACTTGGATCACCAATTACATCCATACCAAAACGATGACTGCACTCCAAAGTCAAAATAGTATAATGAGCATCATCATAAACAGAAACCACAATCGGAGTAGTACGGCTCCAAGTAACATTATAATGGGCCGCAGCCTGATCTGCAACCATATCATGACACTTAACCATCAAAAGAGCCTCCAAAAACGTACCATAAGGCGCCTTCATAGGGCCTGCCTGATAAAGAAGAGTACCATTTACATCAGTCCTGTCCTTTTGATTCAACCAGTACCTTAAAATATCATCCGTAACCTTAGTTGTGACAATCGCAAAACTCCTAACACCCTCATAACCCGCATACTTGTATAGAAGAGAAGTAGGATTGTTAGGATCATCTACATGGAAATATCCACCATTAGCATAAATCATTTTACTATCTCTAAAAATAGGATTGCCTGGGAAATTAAGGTCAATTAACTCATTACTATCCGGATCTTCAATAGTGATTTTCTTATCTGCACACCAAGATAAGTAATGAAAATTGCTATATCATCAGTAAAGAACTGGAACAATACATTACAATATCATTGTTGTTGTGATAAAAACATACCAATTATGGATTGAATTTAGATAAAATGTCTCTTCTAGCATTCACAGCAAGTTCGAATCCAGGTTTCAATATTAAAGATTTATCATAGCACTTTAAAGCCTCATCAAATCTTTGAAGTTCAACTAATACCACACCTTTTAAAAACCACACATCTCCATTCTCAGAATCAATATTCAATGATTTATCCAAACAATCTAATGCCTCAAAGTTCTTATCCAATTGAGTAAAAGCTAAACCTTTATTATAATATAAGCTGCCATCATTAGGATCCAAAATCAATGCTTTATCAAAACAATTCAAAGCTTCATTAAAATTACCCATTTTTCCTAAAATAGTGCATTTATTATTCCATCCATCAATATTATCTGGGTCTAACCTTAAAAATTTATCATAATACTTTAAAGCTTCATCAAACATCTTTAATCTGTCAAAAATCAAAGCCTTAGCGTGTAAAACATTAGAATTTGAAGGATCAATTGTTAAAGCCTCATCAAAACATTTCAAAGCCTCATCAAACATTCCCAACTCCTTAAAAGATAGGCCCTTGCTAAGCCAAGCATAATCACAGAAAGGGTTGATTTTCAAAGCTTTATCAAAACTCCTTAAAGCCTTATCAAATCTGCCTAGAAGATTAAGAGTATTACCTCTATTAAGCCAACCATCAGAATCTTTAGGCTTCAATTCTAAAAATTTATCATAGCACTCTAAAGATTCGTTAAAACTACCTAATTCACTCAAAAGCCATGCTTTATTGTATAAAGCCGTTGAATTTTCTGGAATTAATTCCAAAATTTGATTATAACATCGCAATGCTTCCTTATAATCCCCATATTCCATAAACCTATCTGCTTGGTTAAAATATGATTTAATATTGTTTTTATTTTTAAAATGGTTGAAAAGTCCCACTAACCACTTGTAGTGTTATTAGTTTGATTTCCTTTTTCTTTTTGTTGTAAAGTTTCGACGATTGATTCACCTAAAGCCCATAAACCTCCAACAACAATTATTGTTGAAGCCCTTATTATATCATTATTTGCCAAAGCAACCCCTAATGCCTGACCTAACAAAGCCGCTTGTATCTCAAAATCATCAGGTTTCTCAAGAAATTGTATTATTACTAAATGAGTTATTAATTGATTTTTGAAAGAAGTTCTTGCCTAACCATTTTAACCTTTTCATTATCAGGGTCTAATTTCAAAGATTTATCAAAACACTTTAATGCTTTATCATAACTTTTTAATTCAGATAAGGCTACGCCCTTTAAAAAATAGGCATCTACATTATCTGGATTAATATTCAAAGATTTATCCAGACAATCTAATGCTTCAATGTTCATGTCAAGCTTAATAAAAGATAAACCTTTATTATAATAAGCATCCTCATTATTAAAATCAAGTTTCAATACTTTATCAAAGCATTTAAAAGCATCTTCATGCATTCCCATCTTCCCTAAAGTAGCACCTTTATTATTCAATACAATAGTATTACCTGAATCAAGTTTTAGCGTTTTATCAAAACACTCTAAAGCCTCATCAAACCTACCTAATTCCCTCAAATCAAAACCTTTATTCATCAATCCCATAATATTTTCGGGCTTTAATTCCAAAAATCTATCATAACATTTTAAAGCCTCATCAAACCTACCCAACTCACTAAAAGCCAACCCCTTACTAAGCCAAACATTAGAATTATTCGGCTCAAACTCTAAAGCCTCATCAAAACACTCCAAAGCCTCATCAAACCTACCCAACTCACTAAAAGCCAACCCCTTACTAAGCCAAACATTAGAATTATTCGGCTCAAACTCTGAAGCCTCATCAAAACACTCTGAAGCCTCATCAAACCTACCTAAAAGATTAAAGGTGTTTCCTTTACCATACCACCCATCAACATCTTTAGGTTTTAATTCCAAAAACATATCATAATACTCTAAAGCCTCATCAAACCTGTTTAAATCGTTTAAAATCCATCCTTTATTATATAGTGCCACAGAATTTCCTGGATCTAAACTTAAAATATGATTATAGCATTTTAAAGCTTCATTATATTTTTTATCATCCATAAACTTGTTTGCACTATTAAAATATGAATTAATTCTATTTTTATTTTTTAAACTGTTGAAAAGTCCCATGCTAACCACTTGTAGTGTTATTAGTTTGATTTCCTTTTTCTTTTTGTTGTAAAGTTTCGACGATTGATTCACCTAAAGCCCATAAACCTCCAACAACAATTATTGTTGAAGCCCTTATTATATCATTATTTGCCAAAGCAACCCCTAATGCCTGACCTAACAAAGCCGCTTGCACCTTAAAATCATCAGGTTTCTTCTTTGGAGAAGGACCATTTTGTATTTTTTCTAAATCTTTTAATCGGTCAGTATGATACTCAACTTCAATCTGTTTTTTAGTTTTTCCCATTAAGTAGTAACCTGCATCCCAGCATGCATTTCCAATTTCTGCGAGTGTTGGTGATTCTTTATCGTATAAAAATTGATTTATCAAGCCAAAACTTAGTGGAAATGCATTGCCCAGTACTTGCCTAGCTTGTTCAGGAGGTAGCCATCCATATTTATCACATAAATAATTACCCACAACAAAAGTGGTTATACCTACCCCAATAAGTGCTGCAGAAAGAGGATTTCTGGCAAACCTTGTTAAACCAGCTAAAGCCTCTGCAGCAGGCCCACTAACACCCACTGATGTAAAAAACGATGAAAGACTACCAAGTCCAGGAAAACTAGCACCAGGAGCAAATACATTAAGACCCATAGCCAACGATGGAATAGAACCCATCCAAGGAATATTCAAAGGATTATTAAGTAATTGTTCAGCCAAATCAAAGGCCCATTCTGCTTGCTGGTCAGAATAACAATAACTACCAGAAATAGTAGAATTCATAATCATAACATCTCTTAAAATACCCGTTTCAGGATCCAAGACCAGAAACAGATCATTCGCAGCAGATTTCATCACCAGATAACCATTACTCATAAACATATCAGGCATTTCACCATTAAAAATCAACTGACCCAAACCCATAACAATAGAAGTACTATTACCTCCAGGGAATAATGATTCTCCAACCATATGCTCAAGCGGATTAACAGCCGCCGAACAAGCATAACGGAACTCTTAACTCTGGTTGTAAAAATTCTAAGTAGCACACAAATTAATTTATTTTTAATAAAAGATCCGATTTAGCTTTTTTAGCAGCTTCAAAATCAGGATCTAACTCTAAAACTTTTCCATAGCAGACTAATGCCTCTTGAAAATTTCCAATTTTCTCCAAGCTGAAACCCTTTCCATACCATCCATCAACACAACTTGGATTTATTTCTATTGATTTTTCAAAAGACTTTAAAGCTTTTTGATGCATTTTAAGGTCGTTAAGTACATATCCCAAGTTATGCCATGCACCAGCATGATTTTTATCTCTTTCTAGAACATTTTCATAAGATTCTAAAGCTTCCTGATACTTACCCATATTGGCCAAAACATGCCCAATATTATACCAAGCTTCAACAGAATTACTATTTATCTTTAAAACTTTTTTAAAACATTTTAAAGATTCTTCATATCGTTTTAAACATGATAAAGCAAATCCTTTATAAAAGTAAGCTGTTTCATTCGTTGAATCTGATTGTAAAACTTTATCAAAACAAATTATGGCTTCTTGATATTTGCCAATGATTCCAAGAGCATTTCCTTTATTTAACCAGATAGCGTCAATGTTAGGGTCAAGCTCTAAAGCTTTTTCATAGCATTCTATCTCTTCAATTGGCATTTCAAGAACTTTATAAACAATACTTTTTCCAAGCCATGCATCAAAATATTTTGGATCCAATTCCAAAGATTTTTCATGACATTTTAAAGCTTCTTGATGTTTTCCCAGCTTTGATAACATGTGACCCTTACTAAACCATGCTTTAAAATTTTTTGGATCTATCTCCAAAACTTCATTATAACAAGTTAATGCTTCCTGATTTTTACCAAGTTCTTCTAAAATTAAGCCCTTACGACATCGTGCATTGATATTCTGAGGATCTAATTCTAAAAGATTATTATAACAAGTTAATGCTTCCTGATACTTTCCCAATACGATTAATACATGAGCCTTGTTATATAATGTCTTCGTAGGTTTCATATCTATTTCCATATCTTTTGAAAATCTATGGTTTTTAACGCCCCTAAAATATATTTCAAGAACTTTATCATAAGATTCTAGAGCCTCTGGATGTCTTCCAAATTTTACAAGAAGATTTCCTCGATTATTCCATGCATCCATAATATTTCGATCTATTTTTAAAGCATTATCATAAGCTTCTAAAGCATCTTCATATTTACCAAGTTTGTTTAAAACTACTCCTTTACTAATCCAAGCACTAACTCTTTTTGGATCAATTTTTAGAACATCATCATAAACTTCTAACGCTTCGTTATACTTCTCAAGTTTTATAAAAATATTTCCTTTATTATGCAATGGATTAACATATTTCGAATCCAACTCTAAAGCATTATCATAAGCTTCTAAAGCATCTTCATATTTACCCAGTTCTTCTAAAATCACGCCATTATTATTCCAAGCATCAGTATTATTTGGATCCGATTTTAAAGACATTTCGCTGGCTTGTAAAGCCCCATGATATTTTTTTAATTTTATTAAAACTTTCCCCTTCCCATACCATGCAATGCTATGCTTTGGATCTGTTTTTAAAACAGCATCATAAACTTCTAAGGATTCATAATACTTACCCTGCTTAAATAGCTTATTGGCCTTACTAATAAGTGATTTTTTATTAGATTTGTTGAATATGCCTATTTTAGAACCTCCTTAATCAAATAATTCATATAAATATATATAAAATTTGTTGAGATATTAATCATAATATCAATAAATTAATACTTCTCTTCAGATAATGAATTATGAAATCCTCAGGGAAAAGCCATCTTAAGAAAACAAGCAACATAAATCTGTAAAATAGATATAGATAGATCTGCAGATGCACCTTCCCAATTTCCAGTTTTAAGCTTATCTGCTGCCCTAGCAAATCCTTCACCCGCTTTTCTTGAAAGAGTATTTATGGCTATGCCTGCCTCATCATACTTATCATCACCTTCTTTGTCTCCGATATTCGCTACTAATGTTATCATTTCTTGTAGTTGTTCTGCATTTCGCATTGTTTGAATACTTCCACGTTTAAAGTGGTTCTGCAATTCATCCGCACTCTCTGGATTAATACCCTTTTCATTAAAATAACGTGGCCAATTTGAAGGATTATAATTACTTAAATCAAAGTTAGGTGATTGATCATCATAATAGATCATATTTATAATACTAAAAACTGGAAATGCATTGCCCAGTACTTGCCTAGCTTGTTCAGGAGGTAGCCATCCATATTTATCACATAAATAATTACCCACAACAAAAGTGGTTATACCTACCCCAATAAGTGCTGCAGAAAGAGGATTTCTGGCAAACCTTGTTAAACCAGCTAAAGCCTCTGCAGCAGGCCCACTAACACCCACTGATGTAAAAAACGATGAAAGACTACCAAGTCCAGGAAAACTAGCACCAGGAGCAAATACATTAAGACCCATAGCCAACGATGGAATAGAACCCATCCAAGGAATATTCAAAGGATTATTAAGTAATTGTTCAGCCAAATCAAAGGCCCATTCTGCTTGCTGGTCAGAATAACAATAACTACCAGAAATAGTAGAATTCATAATCATAACATCTCTTAAAATACCCGTTTCAGGATCCAAGACCAGAAACAGATCATTCGCAGCAGATTTCATCACCAGATAACCATTACTCATAAACATATCAGGCATTTGACCATTAAAAATCAACTGACCCAAACCTATAACAATAGAAGTACTATTATCACCAGGGAATAATGATTCTCCAACCATATGCTCAAGCGGATTAACAGCCGCCGAACAAGCATAACGGAACGCTGTAACATTACTTGGATCACCAATTACATCCATACCAAAACGATGACTGCACTCCAAAGTCAAAATAGTATAATGAGCATCATCATAAACAGAAACCACAATCGGAGTAGTACGGCTCCAAGTAACATTATAATGGGCCGCAGCCTGATCTGCAACCATATCATGACACTTAATCATCAAAAGAGCCTCCAAAAACGTTCCGTATGCTGCTTTCATAGGACCATTCGCATATAAAAGGGTTCCATTACTGTCTGTTTTATCTTTTTGCTCTAACCAGTACCTTAAAATATCATCCGTAACCTTAGTTGTGACAATCGCAAAACTCCTAACACCCTCATAACCAGCCTTCTTGTAAATAAATGAAGTAGGGTTATCGTAATCGTCTACATGGAAATATCCGCCATTAGCATAAATCATAGTACTAACCCGACCAATAGGATTGCCAGGGAACCCAAGACTAATTAACTCATTAGTATCTGGGTCTTCAAATGTAATCTTTTTAACAGCATCACCAGGATAAGTAATATAGGTTGCTATATAATCGGTAAAGAACCTGTGATTTGCAATCATATTCATTTCACTATCTGTAAAACCATTATTCAATTTAATCACATTCAAGATTCCTGCCTCCAGTGCAGATCCTGTTAAATTCTGCAACCCATTCTGATCAATAATACTTTGCAATGTCATTATAGACTCAGTTGAATCAGAAAACAACCAGTTCAAGAAATTTACGTTGTACCAAACCTTCTCAGAATATAAATCTTTATTGTTTAAATAATTAAGGTTTAAAACAATTTTACTTTGAACCACCACCCCATTAACAATCAAATCCACCTTATTCTGGAATGAACCAAAATCATTGCCGGTAGACTTCCACAAAACACTCACCCAACTAACAGATTCATTTAAAGGTACTTCGTAGGTAAGTATTAGAGGAGTGTAGTAAAAGTCATACAGTTCTGGCATTAAGTAATGATTCAAATAAGCATATGGATCACCATACATCATATAACAATATTGTTCCACACTCATCCCGTAATATTCACCTAATGTTAATTCAAGATTATAATAGCTATCCCAGTTAAGCACCCAATGCACTGAATTCGCATCAACAGCACTACTAATGATAGTTATAACTGCTTTAGCAGCCCTATCAACAGTAGTAAACACTCCTTGTCCATCTAAAATTGCAGTTACATTTGTTAAACCAGATTGTAGGTTCGGATCCAACACTAGAGTAGCTGAAGCTTCACCCTTAACAGTAGAGCTAGCATTAGTGATATTACCCTTATCTGTCATGAAATTAGCCAGTATACCATCTGGAACATAAATTAGAGTTGAAAGATGCTCACCATTGCTGTTATGGTTCAAATCAACCGTAACAGTGGATTCATAAATCTTACCCTCAGAAACCTTATACGATGTAGGAGTAACGGTAAGAACCAAACGCGGATTGTAAATCACCGTACTATTAGCAAAGTAAATATCGCTGGGTTTAACTGAGGAAACCGTTGGATTATTAGTACCCCACCAATTATTTGTGGCATTAACATTACTATTAACACTTAAAAGCCCATATTCCCCATTCCCAACTATTCTATTGAAGTGAAGGTCTCCAGAAGAGTAACATAAGTAAATACCTTGATATATGTTATTTTTCACATCATTTCCCGTGATTTTAAGATTGTTGGAATACTCTGAAAGAACACCACAATCATTGTTTGCAAGACTACTCTCAGAGATAGTAGTATTGCTAGTCTGGTGAAGATAAATTCCCCTCAAAAAGTTATTTGTTATATTATTTCCAGATAGAATGGTGTTATTTGAGTATTCAAGATCAATGCCCCCTAAATTGTTTTGTAAAATGTTTCCAGTGACCGTACAGTTTATGGTAGAATTCATGAAGATACCATACCCAAATTCACCCGTACTATTTAATCCATTTCCTATAATAGTATTGTCCAATAGATAGCAGTTAATAACCCCATTTAGATAAATAGCTGATGAATTTGTTGCACCTGTGATTTTAAATCCATAAATCATTGAATCACTACAGTTATTAACTGTGAACACCGGGTTTGAAGAATTCAATGCCTGTACTGTCACATTGCCCTCAGAAATTATAGTGAGGTTTTTATTTACCACAATGTTTTCAACATATGTTCCATTTGTAACAAAGATAACATCGCCATCAACAGTCAAAGGATCACTGACCGCTACTTGAATACTGCTGAAAGATTTATGAAACTCTTTAGAAACCTGTTGATTATTCAGAGTAACTGTAATAGTTGTTGCCCCATCTGATGGGCTGGATGTGAGCACCACTACGGCCTCACCCCTCCTAATAGTTCCCGTACCATTTATAGTCCCAAATGTAGTGGTGAAATTCACAGGCAAACTATCAGGTATCGTTCCAGAGGCAGAAGTATCATCCCCACGATTATTATGATTCAAATCAGCCGTTATCTCCGAATCAGATGAATTATTATGCGTTACAGTGATAGTAGAACCAGTTAAACTAAGTACAATCCATGGATCATAAGTCACATTCCCTCCAACAATGCTAATATCACTAGCAGTTAGGTTATTCCTACCCCACCAGTTATTTGTGGCGTTTACAGTCCCGTTACCAAGACTATAAAGTCCAAAAACAGCATTTCCAGTGATAATATTGAAATTAATATCCGCAGAAGAGTTTATAATTTTAATTCCATTCTGATGATTACCAATTATAGTGTTTTGGTAGATCGTACTATTATTAGAATCATTGAGTTCAATCCCATTAATTAAATTGTCATGAATGGTATTTGCCATTATCAAAGTGTTTCCAGAGTTATAAAGATAAATTCCATTACCCGAATTACTGGCAATAGTATTAGAATATAGGGTGTTGTTATCTGAATCGTTAAGCTGAATTGCATCCATATTGCTAGTCAAATTATTGTCCCATACTGTATTATCCTCTGAATTAACAAAAAGTAATCCATGATAATTATTAGTTAAAATATTCTGGACAATAGTACAGTTACTCGCATTATTAAGATAAATACCCGATGAGAATGTAGCATTAGCTCCTGTTACAGCGAATCTCAAAATTGTAGATCCACTACCACCAGAATTAATTGTAATAACTGGGTTGTTTGGATTAGCAGCTTGAACCGTCACATTTCCATCATAAGGCATTAAGGTGAGATTCTTATTCGCCAAAATATTCTCCAGATAGGTTCCATTTGCAACTACAATAACATCACCATTAACAGTTAAAACATCATTAATAGCATTTTGTATACTGGAATAACCCATACCAGTATTAAGATTTCCAACAGGTGCAAAAATATAATATACTGTACTAATTGGAGATTTGTTACTTGTAAAATCAAACGCCATGAATTTCAAAGTGGTGGTCGTGTTTATGACCATAGGCCCCGAGTATACTGTGCTTGAAACAGTTGGAATGCTGCCATCAATAGTGTAATAGATAATTGGGTTCGAGTCAATGTTATCCGATACTGTTAGAGTTACATACTGAGTAATGTTATAAAGCCCACTTACAAGACTCGCATTCACAGTTGGTGCGATTTTATCAACAACAATATTTGTCTGTACACTCTGACCATCCAATGCAGCAGTGATATTTGCTATTCCTGAAGTAATTGTTCCTGAATTAAATATAAGAATTGCTTTCCCATTTCTTGTATAAACCGAATTAACTGCATTAACCAATGTTGTCGTGAAATTCACAGGAGTATCATCAGGAATGTGTCCTTCAGATGAAGTATCTTCATTATTACTGTTATGAGTTAAATCTGCAGTTACTGTGGAATTATTATTAATATCTGTAGGATTAGCATTTACATTTAAGACTAGCCAAGGACCATATGTAACATTTCCCCATTCTATAGCAATGTCGCTGGGGCCAATTAAAGAGTTTACTGGATTATTAGTGCCCCACCAGTTATTGGTTGCATTTATCAATCCTTCTTCTACATAAAGCCCATAAAAACCATTTCCAACAATTCGATTGAAATTAACAAAATTAGAATTTCCAGAATAATCAAATATATTAATTCCACACCCAGTATTATTTGAAATAGTGTTACTACGAATTGTGTTATTATAAGAATGGTTAATATTGATCCCATCATTACCATTATTTGATATGATATTTTCTGAAATTGTATTGTTTGTAGATTCTCTCAGATATAATCCATTACAATTATTAGATATAATATTTCCACAAATAGTGTTTTTGCGGAGTTGTTAATGAGGATTCCAGCATTAGTAGTTGATCCATTTATAATAAATCCAGATATTGTTGAGCCGTTTCCATTGATGGTGATAGTGAAAACCGGAAGATTTGGATTTAATGCTTGTATTGTTACATTTCCACCAGAAAACGCAGTTATAGTCAACTTTTTATTTATAATCACATTTTCTCTATAAATTCCACTTCTAATCTCAATAATATCATTATTAGCTGTTGAAGGATCATCAATTGCTGCCTGTATACTATTAAATCCTTTCTGAGTTACGATATTATATATATTAAATAAATTAATCGTTTTAGAAACTATCTGACTATCCAGAATAACCGTGATATTAGCTATACCATTTATAGTAGAATTAAGTTGAGATATTGCTTTTCCATTAAGAGTATTAACATGTTCTCCAATAGTTCCATAATCCGTAGTTAAATCAACAGCTATTCCATCTGGAACATGGCCTATCGACGATAAATCAGTTCCTTGATTATTATGGGTCAAATCAGCAGTTATATTAAAATTACCATTGTTAAAGTACACAGAATCTACATTAAGTATAATCCAAGGATTGTAAAGAACATTACCACCTAAAATGCATATATCACTGGCATTACTTGATGATACTGTTGGAGTATTAGAACCCCACCAGTTATTAGTTGCATTTACAAAACTGCTGTAAGCATTAATCAGACCACCCATCGTGTTTCCAGTAATTCGATTGAAATTGACACTTGCTGGTGAAAAATAAAGGTAAATGCCCCCTTTATTATTTACTATTGTATTTTCAGTTATTTTGGTACAATATGAATTATCAAGGCAAATTCCGATATTAAGATTATTTTTTATAGTATTTCCCGAGATTGTACTGTTACTTGAATAAAGAAGGTGAATTCCGTTTTCAGTGCTATTTATCACATTATTAGTAGATAATGTGTTATTAATTGCATTTTGAAGTATTATTCCTTTAATATTGTTTGTTACATTATTTCCAGATATGATATTGTATTTTGAATTAGTAAGTAGAATTCCATTTTCAGTATTATTTGTTACATTATTTCCAAATATTATGGTGTTATTTGAATAATCAATAATAATTCCACCATAGATAGTTCCGTTTATTCCATTATTTCTTATACTGTTTCCAGATATCAAAGTACCATTTAATTTAGTAAGGAAAATACCATTCTGAATATTGTCGGTTATACTATTTTCAAGTATATTAATATTATTCGAATTTCCCACAACAATTCCATTGAAAGCATTGGCAGTTGCATTATTCTTAGAGATAGTATTATTCTTTGACTGATCAATAAGAATTCCAGTTAAACTGTTTTTTACATTGTTTCTAGATATTAAAGTATTATTAGAATTATAAATATAAATTCCATTTTCAGTGATATTTGTCGCATTATTTTCAGATATATTGTTATTATTAGAATATTGGATAATAATACCCTCAAGATTATTTGATATACTATTTCGGGATATGGAATTATTATTTGAATAATAAAGCCAAATTCCATTATTCCCATTATTTATTAATGTATTTCCAGTTATGTTACAATTACTAACTTTATATAAAAAGATACCACCAAAAGTAGATCCTTTAATATTAAAACCATTAATTGATGAATTATTTCCACCAGAAATTACATAAAAACAGGACAAAGATGAGTTTAAAGCCTGAACCGTTACATTTCCACCAGAAACGGCCCTTATATTAAGACTTTTGTCAACCCATATATTCTCATTATAAGTGCCTCTGGCAACCTCAATAACATGTCCATTCAATGTCAAGGAATCATCAATAGCATCCTGAATTCTTGAATAACCCTTACCAGTATTTAGATTGCATACTGGGGCGGAAATATAATAAGTAACATAGTGTGTGGCACCTACATTGCCACTGACATCAGTACCATAATACCTTAAATCAGTTCTACCCTGATTCAAAGACAATGAAACTGTTTTAACCTTATTACTCCAGGCTCCATTATTCAAACTATAATAAACCTTAGGATTAGCATCACTATTATCCGAAGCAGTTAAAACAACCGTTTTACTAGAATTATACGACCCACCAGCTAGATTATTAGAAATTGTAGGTGGTGTAGCATCAACATACGCTCCACTGGATGAGATACCAGAAATATGTGAAAATGATATGGAACTAGGGAGTGTATCATGTATTCGATAATAATTCATTACCTTAGAATACATGTAAACCAAAGTTTCATAGCGAATATTCCCTATAGAACTCACAGCATAATTCGGAGCACGATTATTATCCGTATAAAAAGATTTAATATTATTGGCCACCGTCAAATACTGAGACTTAGTCAAAGTACCACTAGCAGACCCTGAAGGAGCAGGAGCATTACCTCTACCAACAACACTCACTGAAGTCTTATCATTGGTATTAGCCTTCACCACAGCTTTACACAACACTTCAAGATAAGCATTATCAGTCACTTTCTTACCCGAAACCGAAACCGAACTCGGAATATCACCCTTACTCTCGGTAAACGTTTTAACAGCATAAGAACTATTCTCCACCTCAGCCCAAGTCAAAGAACTATTAGAAGCAGCAGAAACATCACCCAAGAAAACAAAAAATGACAAGAAAACAAAAACCAACAATAAAACCCTTTTAAACATAACCATGACCCCGCCCCACTAAAATTACTAACAAATCAGCCCACATCCATAATTAATAACATCATAACAATTCATTAGAATAACTTACAAAAACGTGATATTTAATACTTTCTAAAAGAAAATTAGTAATAAAAAAATTAATAAAAAACTAAAAAAAGTAATAATTTAATAAAATTTAAAACCAGAGAAATCAACCATTAACCCTTATTCTAATTATTTTATCATCCCCCACTTTAGGAACACCCCGTCCATCGTAATTACTGGTACTGATATACAAATAACCATCATGAACCACCACATCCCGTATACGACCCAGATTAGTAAATAATTCCACCTCACTAAGCACTTTCTGGCCACTCTCATCCAGAACAATCTGTCTTAGTTGGTTACCTCTAAGTCCTGCCACATACAAATCTTTCTGGAAAAATGCCATTCCAGATGGGGCTAAAGTAAAGTTTGTGTAGAAGATAAGTGGATTTTTATACTTACCAGTTAAATTATCTCCTTCTTCTAAGGGCCAACCATAGTTTCCCCCTTTTACAATGATATTAATCTCATCATTCATGTTCTGGCCATGTTCGGATGAATACATGGTTCCATTGTCACTCCAGGTTATTCCCTGAGGATTCCTATGGCCATAGGACCATACATAATTTTTAAATGGATTATCATCAGGTACCGACCCATTTTTATTTAAACGTAGTATTTTACCGGCTAGAGAATTTACATCTTGGACCAGATCTCTTTGAGAGGCATCGCCTGTAGTAGCATATAATTTACCGTCTGGCCCGAATTTAAGTCGGCCTGCATCGTGAGTTGATGCACTGGGGATGTTATCTAACAAAACCGTTTCATTTTCTAGTTTTTGATTTAAATTGAATCTAGAAATACGATTAGAGTCATTATCGGTATAATAAACATAGACATATTTGTTTTTAGAAAATTCTGGATCTACTGCCAATCCTAAGAGTCCTGATTCTCCTTCAGCCTTAACCGAGATATTACCCACTACACTAAGCGATTTACCATCCCAAGTACTGACTTTTCCATTCCGTTCGGTGAATATCATTGTTCCATTAGGCAGGAAGTCAATGGCCCAAGGAGTATTAAGATTTTCCAGAACTACTTCTGATTGAAATCCTTTTTGATTGGTTGTTTGAGGCCATGTGACAAACATGATTAAAATCGAAGCTATTAAAATAATTATAATCCCAATGATTAATTTTTTATTCAATTTAAAACCTCTTTTTCCCCTAATTTATATTTTTAAATAATACAATGAAATTTTAAAGTAAGTAAATTGAATTTATTCTAAATAAAAGGCCAAAATCTTAGTAATATTTTTAGTTTAGTTATTTCATATAATTTTCTATATTGAATAAAATAATAAACAGTGAATTGATTAAGGAGAGTTTACTAGCAATTAATTTAACTCATATCCGGTGATTAAATGTTAAAAATAATTGACCACCTATTAGTCCAAGAAAAATTAACCAAAATAAGAAAAAAAGGAATTGATTCGGCCCATTTCAGGAAAGGGATTATTGAAATTGGTAGATTAATGGCCTATGAATTTGCTAATACATTAGAAAAAGAAAATATCAAAGTGGAAACTCCATTGGGCCAGGCTAATGGAATAGAAATTAAATCCAGAAATGATATCGTTATTATCACCATATTAAGAGCTTCTTTGCCCTTAACCAATGGAATATTGCGGGTTTTTCCAGAAGCACAGTACGGAGTGGTTGGGGCGTGGAGGCGTGATGAACCTCCCTTTGAAGTATGCATGGATTACCTCAAAATACCAGATTTAAATGATAAAATCGTAATTGTGGCCGATCCCATGCTGGCCACTGGAAATACCATGGAATTAATACTTAAAAAACTTGAAAGGTTTGGAAATCCCCAAAGAATGGTCCTATTTACGGTAATAAGCTCGGAACCAGGATTAGAAAAAATAATGGAAAATCATCCAGAACTGGAAATTTATACATGTTCTGTGGAGAAAGAATTGAATGCTGATGGATATATTGTGCCTGGCCTGGGAGATGCTGGAGATATAGCTTTGGCAAGCCATCCAAATAGTTTTGGATATTATCCATAAGCATATTATCAATAAATAGACTTTCCATGGGCCACAGCTACAATTCCTGGAATTTCTTCAACTTCCAGTTCAAATATGGCCTCCATTCCTTCTTCTTCAAATGCTGCCACTTTTTTTGACTTTACTTTGCTGGTTAAAAGTGCTGCTACAGGTGGTGTTACCACAAATATGGCTCCGGCATCACCTAAAGATTTTACTGTATTTTCGCTTAGATTTCCTTTTCCTATATGAATCAAAAGGCCTGCTTTGGCCAGATATGGAATATTTCCCTCGATTTCTTCCTTGTTACTAGTAGTGGGTGCGATTCCAGCATCACTAACTGCCGTATGCATCAGGGCCGCTCCTTGGATATCTATTAATTTTTTCCCATTTTCCATTGATTTAACCAGCCTCGGCAGGGCAGCATCTCTTCCCGTAAGCATTTTTCCACTTAAAAGAATCTGATCGCCAATTTCCAACTCATCAACTATTACTTTAGTGGTGGGAATAGTAATTTTTTTCATTTTAAAACCTCATGAGCTATAAAATTTATTTTACCTAAAATAGTTATAGAAAAATAAAAAATATTTATTCCATAATCCAATTTCACCATATCAATATAACTTAATTATAATTAATTTTAGGAATAATAAAAAGTAGGATTCAGTAATTAAAAGTAATTTAATTATAGGTATTTTAAATATTTTCAAGGGTATCCATGAATTCAATTATATGTTCCCGTTTTATATGAGGCATTAGTACTACCCTTATGGCCGGAGGGCATGATGAAACAGAGACAGCCCATCCTTGAGCTTCAAGTTTTTCAGCCAGCTCATGAGCCGGCATTTGCTTAGAATTAAATGCAACTATGTTTAATTCAGGTGAACTTACTAATTCAAAGCCTGCTTTAACCAGATTCCTGGCTAAAAAGTCTGTTATTTCCATGGCCCTGGATGCGAGTTTGGCATAGCCTTCTCTACCCATATACTTCATTACAGCCCAAGTAGCAGCCGAAGAAGCACCAGTTCTGGTACCAGCAATAGTGGACTGCTGTTTTTCAGTGAGGTATGGAGTATCAATGTTCATGACATCCAGATACACTTTTTCCCGGAACAAGATACATCCTGATGGAATAGGGGCCAAGCCCATCTTATGAGGGTCAATGGTAATGGAAGATACACCTTCTAGGGAAAAATCAAAATCAGGAAGTTTATATCCAATTTCTTTTAAAAAAGGTATTAAAAAGCCTCCGAAGGCCGCATCAACATGTAGATAAATATTAGAATCCAAGCAAATTTTGGAAAGTTCAGATATAGGGTCAATTTTACCTAGTTCCGTGGTTCCAGCCACACCAACTACCGCAATGGTATTTTTGGAGATATTTTCCTGAAAGCAGTTCAAATCCATGCGATATTCGTCATTCAATTCAATTTCTTTTAATTTTAAACCCAAGATATCGGCAGCCTTTTTAAAGGAAAAATGTGCAGATTTAGGAACCATAATCTCGGGAGTTCCATTTAATTCTTCACCCATAGTATTCTGGACCATATTTCTGGCTGCTCGCATGGCCATGAGATTAGCTTCCGTGCCGCCAGTAATTACATGCCCATAAACATCTTTCTTGCCTAAAAGTTCACCTAGCATAGAAATTACTTCATTTTCCAGTGCTTTAGTACCTTTAAAAAGGCCAGGATCTCCCAAATTGGATTCTAAAAAATCACAATATACTTCTTTAGCAATAGGATGAGCACAGGTGCACATGGAACCTAGTATTTTGCCGGAAGAATACTTTAAATCCTTTTTCTTGAACTCCTGAAGCGTTTCAAAGACCTGGCGCTTGCTGAGTCCTGTTTTATCCATTTTAATGACACCTAGAATAAATTAATTAGAAAAATATTAAAAAAATTAAAAATTAGTTAAAGATAAACTATTAAAAGTTTATTCAGTAACCATCTTCCGAGCAGCCCTTAAAAGCAATTTTTGCTCTCCACGGGCCACAGTTCTTCTTACATCAGCTACAGCATCCGTATTTGCAGATACACTGTCAATTCCAAGCTCTACCAGTTTTTCTACAATTTTAGGCATACTTCCAGCCTGGCCACAAATACTGGTTTTGACTCCAGCTGCATTACATTTCTTAATAACTCTTTCAATGAGTTTTAAAACTGCAGGGTGTCCTTCAGTGTATAAACCTGCTACATGCTCATTGTTTCTGTCAATGGCCAGAGTGTATTGGGTTAAGTCATTGGTTCCAAAGCTTACAAAGTCAAGTCCCACATCAATGAAGTCTTCAATAATAAGTGCTGCTGCAGGAGTTTCTACCATGATTCCAAACTCTATATCCTTATGAGGTTTCAATCCAACTTCCTCGGCAATTTGTTTGGCCTTTTTAAGCTCGTCAGGGTGCTGTACCAAAGGAATCATGATTCCAATATTGGTGTAGCCTTGTTCATGGAGTTTTTTAATGGCATTGAATTCAGCTTTTAAGATATCTGGCTCATCCAATTCCCTTCTGATTCCTCTCCAGCCTAACATAGGATTGTGTTCATAAGGTTCATCTTGGCCACCATCTAATGTTTTAAATTCATCTGTTGGGGCATCTAAAGTTCGGTACCATACAGGTCGAGGATAAAATGCATCGGCTACTTTTAGAATATTTTCTACCAGTATCTTTACCAGATCATCTTCTCTTCCATCTGTAATGAACTTTTTAGGGTGGACTCCAGAGGTTAGCATCATGTGTTCTGTTCGCAGTAAGCCCACACCGTCTGCTCCTGTAGCTGCTGCCTTTTGAGCCGCTTCAACCATACTTACATTGACTTTTACCTCAGTGACAGTTAATACTGGTGCTTCAGCAAATGATGGAGTATCTTCAACTTTTTTCTCAGAAACTTTGAGTATTCCTTCATAAATAATTCCCTTTTTACCATCCAGAGTAACTAATTGGTTTTCATCAAGGGTTTTAGAAGCGTCAGAGGTTCCTACTACACAAGGTATTCCCAGTTCCCTGGAAACAATAGCAGCGTGACAGGTTACTCCACCCTCATCGGTGATAATTCCACTGGCCCGTTTCATGGCCGGAACCATGTCCGGAGTGGTCATAACAGTAACCAGAACGTCACCTTCATGAATTTTGTCCAGCTCGTCAATATCATTAACTATTTTTACCGCACCAGAAGCCATGCCTGGACTGGCGCCTAATCCCTTAGTTATTATGATTCTCTCTCTTTCTTCTGCATCTTGAGAGTCACTATGATTCCCACCTAAAGTGGTAACTGGTCTGGACTGGAGCATGAATAGTTCACCATCTTTAAAAGCCCATTCTGTATCTTGAGGAAATGCGTAATGTTCATGTATCCTTTTACCCATTTCAGTTAGAGTTTCCAATTCCTCTTCATTTAAAACCCGCTTGTTTTTCAAATCCGTGGGAACTTCTGTTTTAATGGTCTTTCCAGCCTTAGGGTCTTTTTTGAACATGACATTTTTCTCACTGATAGTAACTTCCAGAATTTCACCGGTAGCTTTGTCAACCCAGTAAGTGTCAGGAGTAACAGTTCCAGAAACTACGGCTTCGCCTAATCCCCAGGAACCTTCAATGAGAATCTTTTCTTCACCAGTGGAAGGGTGTACTGTAAACATTACACCTGCTTTTTCAGCCTCCACCATCTCCTGAACTACAACTGCAATATATACCTTGGAGTGATCAAAATTATTTTCTTCTCGGTAGAAAATTGCTCTTGCTTCAAAAAGAGATGCCCAACATTTTTGCACATATTCTAAGACATCTTTTGAGCCTTTAATATTAAGAAAAGTATCTTGCTGTCCTGCGAAAGAGGCTTCAGGTAAATCTTCTGCTGTAGCAGATGAACGAATGGCCACAAAAACATTTTCAGTACCAATACGTTGGCAAAGTGCGTTGTAAGCTTCTATAATCAACGTTTTAATGTCTTCAGGAACTTCGGTTTCAATAATGATTTTTTTAATATTTTTAGCGGCTTCCTGGAGTTTTTTATTGTTATTAACATCCAGAGAGTCTAAAAAGCCCATTACTTCGCCATAAATCCCTGTTTCTCTCATAAATTTATCATAGGTTTCGGATGTTACCACAAATCCCGGAGGAACTGGGATTCCAGCTTGAGTTAATTCTCCTAAATTAGCTCCCTTTCCACCAGCAATATCCACATCTTCCTTGTTTAAATCCTCAAAAAATGCCACATACATGTTTTATCCCCTTAAAACCTCATTATTGTTCAAAAATAATTGTGATTAATCAAATCCATTAATTAATTACAGATATTAACTAATTTTATTTATCCATAGATATTTAGATAAATTACGAATCAGATCGTGCAAATGTAGTCTAAAACTTAAATTAAATATATTTTAAAAGATTAAAAGGTTAAATTGGTTAAATAAACCAATTTAAATATAATTATCTATTTGACTAGTTCTTCTCCCTTGTCAACAACTACTCTACAGGAAACTGGGAATTTCATAGCTGCTCTTCTAAGGGCCTCTTTGGCATCTAAAAAGTTTTTCTTGTTGGTTTGAATAGTGAGTATCTTCTGATTTTTCTTCACTATGGCTACAGAACTTACTGCTTTACCAAAAGCTTTTCTCATACCATCTTGTACCCGGTCAGCACCGGCCCCAGTGGCCATAGGGTTTTCCCGGACAATGTGGTGCGGATAAACTCGTATTTTCAGGTGGTAACCCATTCTACCAGCTTTTCTCTGCATAAATCTGTTAGATGCGATCCTGGATGCTTCTAAAGCGTTGTGTTGAATTTGGGTAGGGGCCTTCACTGCTAAACTAACGGATATTGGGAATTCCGCGGATAAGTTACCCATATCATATTGAACAATCCGTGACCCTGGGATTTTTCTAATGTAATCTCTTCTTGTATATGCTCGAACCATAAATAATCCTCCATAAAAATTTCTATCAATTAAACATTGAAAATTGAGAATGATAACTGAAATGATAACTTAGATTAAGTTAAGTTCAATTTCTTGATAACCATTAATAAACGTTACCGTCAAAAATGTAATTGATATAAATTATAATTAAATATGAAATATTTTCAAATAACTTTTTATCAGTATTATTCTAAATAAAATTAATTTTCTTAATAAATTAATTATTAATTAAAATAATTATTAAAATTCATCTCAATTATTTCATATTATAATCTTTAATATAACTTTTAATATATCTTCAATTTTAAATATATCTTTAATATCATTTTTTAACATAAATAGTCCATATTATTATAAAGATTATTTTTAATATATACTAAATAATTATCTACTAATTAATTTAATATTTAATAAAGTATTTATTATTTGAAATTTTTATGTGGAAAATTTTATTGAAAGCAAAATAGAATTAAAAATTAATTAAATTAATCAAAATCCAATTAAATATTATAATAAGGTGTTAAAATGAAAATCGCTGTAACCGGAAAAGGAGGAGTAGGTAAAACAACTCTTTCCAGTACATTGTCATGTATTTTCTCCAAAAAGTACAAAGTATACGCTATAGATGCTGATCCAGACATGAATTTAGCATCCAGTCTTGGAATACACGATAAAATCACCCCCATATCTCAAATGAGGGATTTAATAAAGGATAGGACTGGAGCAGAACCAGGATCTTCCTTTGGAGAAGTATTCAAAATGAACCCTAAAATCAGCGATCTTCCTGAGACATTATCCATTGATTATGGTCCTGATGGAAATTTAAAAATTCTAGTCATGGGAACTGTAGATAAAGGTGGAGATGGATGCGTATGTCCAGCCTCTGTCCTTTTGAAAGCTCTTTTAAGACATATGATACTAAAAAAAGACGAAATAGTTATTCTAGATATGGAAGCTGGAATAGAACATTTAGGACGTAAAACAGCAGAATCAGTAGATATGATGATTGTAGTAGTTGAACCCGGTTTAAAATCCCTGGAAACTGCTCAAAGAATAAAAAAACTGGCCGGGGACATTGGAGTACAGAATATAGTGGCTGTAATTAACAAAGTTTCTAGTGTGGAAGAAGAGGAATTCGTTGAGAAAAAACTAAAAGAACTGGATGTTGACATGTTAGGAAGCATTCCCCGCGATTCATTTGTGATCAACGCCGACATGGAAGGCAAGCCTCTTAATCAATACCCTGATTCAGATGCCTTAAAATCGATTGAAGATATTGGAAAAAAAATATTAAATATCTCTGGTATGGATTAAATGGAATCGATTAAATAATTATTATTCAAAATTATTAAATCAATTAATTATAATAAATCAATATTTCTGAAATCGTAAATGGAATAACATAAATTAAAGATGATATCATGCTTATTAATGCCCAAATATTAATGAAATATGAAAATAAAGAGCAGGCGGAAATTTCCTTAAAGTCTCTGGACCCAGAAAACAAAAATTATCTGGAATCAGAACTGAAAGGCTCTGATGTGAAATTCAAGATAAAAGGAAATTCACTTAATACATTCTTAGCTACAGCAGACGACCTCATATTCTGCGAAATGACGGTAGAAAAAATCTTAGAAGATGCAAAAGGGTCGTGAATTAAATTTAAAAACAATTTAGCTACTAATTAAAGTTGAATTAATTAAAGTATTAGAGTTAATTAATTATAATAAATTTAGCTATATTGTTGAATTTAAATTAAGTAGTTATTTTAGAAATATTAAAAATTATCAAATTTTAAGGAATAATCTAAAATCAATTAAAAGGTGAAAATAATGAAATTCATACTCCAGGGCGAAATAACTTTCAGTAAAGACATCAAAGAAGCTCAAGAAGATATAAAAAAGTTTATTGAAGACGCTAACAGTGAATTACTTCTAAAAGGAGTTCCAGAAGGTAAAAAAGAAGAAGGGGCTCAAATTACTGATTGGGAAATAGATGGGAGTATTCTAAAGGTCACCATAGAATCTGGCCACCGAGTAAGGGCCCATGATGCGATTCTACGAATGAAAAAGCCATTAACTCAACTATTAGGTCAAAAATATCACATGGGGATACGAAAAATCTTTGTGCCTAAATATAAAACCATTATTCCTACCGGAAAGGATAAGTACGATGTGGATTTTGATTTAGCCAAAAAATTACCTCAAATCACTGATTTTAAAATAAATGATAGCGAAGTGATTGTAGAAATACATGATATGGAAGAGGCGGATTTAAGGAATCATATCGTCAACAGAATTTTAAAATATGTTACTGCACCAGAAACTGGTACTGAAAAATCAGATGATGAAAAAAACTCCCAAGAAGCAGCCGATGAAGATAAACCTACAGATATACTTACCAGACAAGTCACTAAAGTCACCCCAGGTAAAATAATAGCTCGCAGTGAAAAAAGAACTC
>JAHFBZ010000126.1 GCA_023249725.1 Methanobacteriaceae archaeon | reverse complement strand
GGGAATGATTATTGCTATCACTACTATTCAAGGTATCCATCATCCTCTTGCATCCCGATTACTGGGTGCCATTGCTAAAAAAATGGGTCGACATACAAAATTAACCTAATAAAAAAATAAATTTTACCCCTAAGTCATTAATACAAAATGAAATTAATATCTAAATGTACTTAAAATATACTTAAATATAAAAATAAATTCTTTAACAGGATGATAAATAATGTTGATTGAGATTGTAGGAATAATAGTTATTATAATGGCTATAAGAGTTTTACTAGCTCAAGATAGATCAGAAAGACTTCTTTACCTTAATGTTATAGGCTTTGGGATGTCTGCATTAATAGCTTTGTATATTCAGACCCCTTTTGGTGCCATAATAGCTATTACATTCTTTGTAACTTCTACTTTAAGTTCTAATGCAATTGCTTATTCATTGGGAAGAGTTAAAGAAGAAATAATATATGATGAATAAACTTGACTATTACTAAGAGAATTGAAATCTCTATGAATTTTCAATAAACTCCATATAACTAATAAAAAACTTAATAATCATTTAATAGAATACTCATGCCCTGGTGAAACTCATGAATCCCCTGGATTTCATAAATCTAACTACAATATCGGCGGTACTAATGCTTATTGGATCTATTGGTGTAATAGTTCTTCCAAAACCTTTGGATAAGGTTATAATGTTTGCTTTACTACAAGCAGGTTTTATTGGCACGGTAGTGGCTGCAAAATATCTGGATGTGGCCATGGCAGCAGCAATATTTGATCCTATAGCTACTGTCATTTTTTTAATGGCAATTATAAAGTTGAATGAAATTAGAGTAAAAAAAAGAGACCTGGAGGGTGAACATCTTGATTGAAACACAAATATGGTTTTATACAGGAATTGTTCTTCTGGTTGGAGGTAGTATTGCCACGGCTATTGGCCCTGGAGTAAAAGATCCAATTATAAGGACTTTGAATACTGAAATCCCAGCAATTGGCCTTTCTTTAATCTTTTTAACTTATAATCACACTATAGCTCTTTTAACCTACATTGCAGCTTCAGTTATTATTACTATGATTCTTTTAAGAGTTGTTGTTCGAATGGAAGAAATGGGGGCTGAATTATGAAGGATATTGGTCAAATATGGAATGATCTGGCCAATCCAAAAAGAATTCCTCGCCTTTTTTCGGTTGTTTTGGGATTGATTTTAATTGTGGGCTTTTTTGTACCTATGGCTCTTAATGATCATCAAATCTATCCTCGTCCTTTACCTCAGGAACAGATAGATCAAGAAAACCCTCTGGCTCCTTATGATAGGGGCGGAGTTCCTTTAGTAGAACCGGGAATTGTTAAAGCACAATATCCTCAAAATTCGGCTAAATTAGGTATGGTAACTGGATATTTGTCACCTATTGCTATTGGTGTGAAGAATACCACACGTTATTATGGTACTTCTATCTATTCATCTCCTGGTGGCTTAATTGACGAGATATTATACTACACTCGTGGTTTTGACACCATATTAGAATCTGCCATACTCATGATG
Source organism: Methanobacteriaceae archaeon (assembly GCA_023249725.1). GTDB lineage: Archaea > Methanobacteriota > Methanobacteria > Methanobacteriales > Methanobacteriaceae > UBA349. Next base: position 2,019 of record JAHFBZ010000126.1, on the reverse strand, counting down.
GCATTTGTGATTGCTTCCTGGGTTGCTTTGAACTTCACTATGAGAAGGAGGAAAGATTAATGTTAGTTCCTGAACTTGTACCTGCATATACAGTTTCTTTGTTCCTTCCAGCACTTTATGCAGGTTTAATCACGGGATTTATTGGCCTTCTGGCCATATCTTTCCAAAAAAATGACCTAAGTGCATTAATACTTACAGATATTGTGGGACTGGCCATGTTGGTCATTGTGGCCTCTGTGGGAACTGACCTGGCAGAAGCTTTGATTTTACCGGGTTTAGTAGTAGAACTGGCAGAAATCATGGCTATCTCTGAGATACTAATGAGTAGAGAAATGCGCAAAACTGGTAAAACAGCTCCTTTACTTCCTTTCCCGTTCACTGCGGATATGGAAATAATGACAACTGCTGCAAATTTCATTGCAGTCATATTGGTGGTATACGGTGTATTCTTAAGTGGATTTACTGGTGGGGCCATTGCAGGTGGAGGAATTATTTTCTATGTAATATCTCGAAAATCCCGTGGACTTCCTATAAAAATCTGGGAAGGCATTGCTGGTATTTCTGGTATCGCCTGGGCCATATGGTTAGCTGGATTTTTGATATTCTTTGTAGCTCCAGATTATTGGCTTTTAGGTCTATTCATGTCTGCATTTGGTATTTTATTAAAAGTAGCATCTAAAATGGGCCTTATTGGTGTGATGGCTAGAGAGGAATTCAAAAGGGAGTAATTAACTCTATAATCTAATTTAATCATTTTATCAATGCAAAATATCAGATGTATTATATTGTCCAATAATTAAATTTATTAAATTTAATTTATTAATTCAAGTTAAAAATAAAAAGAGGAGTAGCAGATGGATATAGCAACATTAGGCGGGCAAATACTGGGTCAAATACCTCTGGGTGATATTGTACTTTACCTTACTCCTTTCAACCTGTTCATGTTTGCCGGTGCCCTTATATTTACTACTTTAATTGCCATAAGCAGAACTGAAACTCAAATAGAAGCAGAGTTTGGTTCACTTAAAGATAAAAAAGTAAAAGTAGATCTTGAAGAATTCAAAATTAGAAGATTTCTGGCTATTGTTTGCGGTCTGGCCACAGCCGGTGCCATGATTACTGGAGACCTGTTTAACTTTACCTTATTCGTAGCCCTTATTGGAATAGTTAACATTGGTATTGTATCAGCTGTAAAGCAGGTTGATGTACTTAATGCAGCTTATCAATATGGTCTGGTGGCGATGATTGCATCAATGCCTTTGTTTGCAGGTGCGGCTTTGATATTAGGTGCTACTGGGACTTTAAGTCTCTTCCAGCTTTCTCAGACGGTTACTACTCCTATGATGTATTTCGCCTCTTTATTATTACTAATGGGAATCATTGGTGAGACAGGGGTGGCTCCGTTTTATGCTACCAAAGCAGAGATGTTTAGAACACCAGGATCTCCATTTATCCTTATAATTCACTTAAGTTCTTTATTAATAATTATAAGAGCAATTGAAATATTACTAATCATAAATAAACCATTTTAAGCGTTAAATATTAAATAATTGATTTAATAAAAATAACTAAAATCATTAAATTGTATATTACTAAAAAATAATCATTAAATATCCGGTTTGGGGTGAAGGTGATAAAATGAATAGATTAAAATTAGCAAGCTATTTAATGTTTGCAATTTCAGTTATAGGTATAGTTTATGCCCTGATCTTTAATCCAGCTAGCTGGATTGTTTATGGAATATCTATAGTTTTAATACCAGCATTTTTATTATCTCTGGGTCTTATTACTATGGCCAAGAGTACAAAAGAGGAGGAAGATGAGAGAACCAGTGAACCATTTATCGGATACTAAATTGATGAAAATATAGTTATTCAAATATTAATATTCGGATATTAATGGATTATCTTTAATTCAATTGACTAATTACATTAAATCTTAATTTAATAAATAAAACGATAATAAGTAATGGTTAAATCTCTCGACTCAACGGTGATGAAATGAATCTAATGGCAAACA